>CANBTQ010000302.1 GCA_947372425.1 Comamonadaceae bacterium
TTTTTGCGTAGCTGGCGTCATTCCTCAAAATAGGCATGGCTTGCGCTTTTGTCCAATCAGGGCTTGAACTTCAGCGCCAGCACCTTGTCGGCCACACACTGGCCCTGCGGCTTGCCGCCATCCGAGGCAAAGCGGTAGTGGATGCCGGCGTAGATGCGGGACGCCGCGGCCTCGTCGGCTGCGGCCTTGAAGCTCTTGAAGCTGCGCGGTCCCCAGCCCCGGTCGTTGTGGGTGTTGTCGACAAAGGCGGTGTTGGCGCCGAACACCTGACCCAGCACGGCCGAGGCCGCGCTGCTTTGCACCGAGTGGCCGGACGGGTAATCCGGAAACGGCGGCGTGGCCATCAGGGTGGGCACCCAGTTGCTGTCGATCACCAGTTGCACATAGGTCACCGGGCGCAGCACATTGAGCGTGTACTTGGTGTACCAGGCCGCGACAAAGGCGTCCGACATGGCCAGGTTCAGGCGTGCAAAGGTTTCGGCAGCCGTGGCCAGACTGGCCTTGCGGGCCTTGAGGATGTCATTGGTCAGATAGGCCCAGTGGCCGGCCGGCGTGGGCGTCTTGCCGGCATCGTCGGCCCAGTACAGGGCGAACTGGCGCTGCTCCTGCGTGGCCGCGTTGCTGATGTCATACACCTCCTGCGCCTGCTTGAAGAATGCGCTGCCCTTCTCCTCGGAATACGCAGGCGGCGGCGGTGCCGGGCAGTCGGCTCCGGCCTTCAGCACCATAGGCCGGTTCAGGCCCCAGTAGGGCAACAGCGCGGGGGCAAAGGCCGGTGGTGTGGCCGACCACTTGCCGGTGCCGCTGGGCGGCACATAGTTGGCCTGGCTGCGGCGTATCGGGCCCCAGGCCTCATGGCCGCCATCGGTGCGGGCCCAGGTCATGATGGCCATGGCCATCAGCTTGCCAAAGGTCTCGGAGCGGTTGGTGATGTCGGGCGTGACCGTGTTGGGGTCAAAATCCTGCGGGTACTTCAGCGGCATGCTGCGCTCCAGCGTCAGCATGCGGGCCTTGTTCTCCGGCGTGGCCGTGGGGAACATCAGGAAGGTCATGGTGGCCAGGGCGGCATTGGCCACGGTGGGCCAGTGCAAGGGCTCATCGGGTTGGGCCCAGGGCAGCGAGCTGAGCTCGTTGAGCTGGCCGGCCAGGCTCTGGTAACCGGGCATGCCGGGCACAATCGATTCGTACAGCGCCAGGCCCAGATAGCCCAGTGCGCGTGCCGCCACCGGCGGGCTGAAGCCGGGCGTTTGCTGGATGAACTGCAGATCCAGGTACATCCAGTCGTAGACCACGCCCGCGCTGTAGGCCGAGGCCGGCTTGGCAGCCACAACGGGGCCGGGCTGGGCCGGTGCCGGGGCGGCAAGCCCCAGGCCAGCAGCCGCAAGCAGTGCGGCCAGCAGCGGTTTCAGCGTCAGATTCATGGTGCTTTCCAGGCGGCAAGCCCGGTCTCGCGGTTGAGCACATAAAAGGCGTCGCCCGTCACAGGCGTCCAGGCGCTCCAGTCGCCATGCGGCCACTGCACACGCAGCTTCACATCTTTGGCCTCGCCCAGGCCGAAGTGCATCCAGCCCAAGTGCCCACTGGCATGGCCGCCGCCGATGGTGAGCTCTTCGCGGATGATGCGACCGCCCAGATCCACTTCCACCCAGGCACCCACGGCGTCGCGATTGCCACCGGCCTGCTGCAGCCGCAGTTGCAGCCAGTGGCCCATGGGCGCAGGCTTGTCCACCGTGCCGCTGCCAAGGTTGCGCCAGAGCTGCGCCTTGTCCTGGCGGTTGACCACAACCATGTCGAGCAGGCCGTCGCCATTCAGGTCGGCCAGCATGCCGCCGCGACCGCGCCTGAAGCTGGCCACGCCGGCCTGTTGGCCCGCCTCGGTGAAGTGGCCGTCGGGCTCGCCCAGCAGCAGGTTGTTGGGGTCCAGGATGGCAAAGTCGGGCATGGCGGATACATTGCCCTTGACGATAAACAGATCGCTGAAGCCATCGTTGTTGACGTCGGCAAACTGCGCATGCCAGGCCGTGCTGGGATGGATGTCGCCGCCCACATAGGGCCGGTGCGCGGTGATGCCGCGCTTGTAGGCCTGGTCGATGTAGACCGGCTTTTCGGCACCGGCTTCGAGCTTCTGGAACTTGTTGTCGGCCATGCTGGTGATGAACACCTCGGGATAGCCGTCGCCGTCGATGTCATGGCTGGCAATGCCCATGCCCCAGATCTGCAGGCGCTTCCAGCCCTCGGCCTCCGAATAGGGCCGGGGAGCCTCGCCGGGGCTGATCTTCCACAACTGTTCCTGCCCGCCCTTGTAGTACTCGCGGTCATTGGCCACGCGCAGCGAGGCTTCGCCGCTGCGGTTCCAGTCGGAGAACAGCATGCTCAAGGGGCAGAAGCTGGGCGTGAGAAATTCCGGCGCCGCATAGCGCTGGCCACTGGCGTCCGGGCGCAGCAGCAGGGCCGGTGTGCAGGTTCCCCAGGGGAAGTCGGGGCGGCTGCGGTCGTAGTAGCTGCCGAAGGCCAGGGTGGGCATGCTGTTGCCCTTCTCCCAGGTGGCCGAGAAGGCGGTGTGCCAGTCGTTGTTGTCGGGAATGTTCCAGCGTGCATTGGCGCGCTCGAATTTGCACTGACCCAGACCGCGAAAGACTTCGACTTCGCCCACGCGCAGCACCACCAGGTCGATGTTGCCGTCGCCGTCGATGTCAATGGGGTAGGCGCCGGTGGCATTGGTCAGCTCCAGGCCCGAGCGTTCTTCCTTGAGCTTGATGGGGCCGCCGCGCGTGCTCTGGTTGCGGTAGAACTTGGCCTTGTTCACGCCACCGGTGACATAGACCTCGGGCAGCCCGTCGCCATCGCAATCGAACACGGCCACGCCGCCGCCCACCATGAATTCGTCCTGGCCTTCAAAGCGGCTTTGCAGGCCGGCCGTGTCGGTCTCTTCGATGAAGTGGGGAATGGCGGGCGTGGACCGTGCAAGCGGCGCCTCGTCGGCACTGGCGAGTTGCAGCGCGAACAGGGCTGCGGCAAAAAGAGGTAAACGTTTATGCATGTATTCTTCACTGCGCCTTGCGCGTTACACCGTTGCCGGGTTAAACAGCCACCCAGGCGCCGGTCTTCTCGGACGCAAACAACGCATCAATCACACGCATGTTCAGGATGGCATCCTCCACGCCATAGGGCAGCGGAATCGCGCCGCGCACCGCCTGCGAGAAGGCGTCGATTTCCAGGGTGTACATGTCACAGGCCGGAATCGTTTCGGTGACGGTGGAGCCCAGGTCCAGTCGCTTGCCGTCATCGGTCAGCACGTCGGTGGCGCCACCCAAGGGCGCGTTGAACGGAATCTGGATTTCGATGCGCTTGGCCGTCCCGCACACCTGCACGCGCTGGTAGGGCACGCACTGGGTCGAGACGGTGAAGTCCAGCCGGCGACCATTGCCAAAGTCCAGCAGGGCGCTGACCATGCGGTCGGTCTGGAAGTCCGGGTCGCGGTCCACCAGGGCGATCACGCGCAGCGGCTCTGCGCCAAACAAGAAGCGCGCGGTGACGATGGGGTAGCAGCCGATGTCATACAGCGCGCCGCCGCCAATGTCGGCCTGGTTGCGGATGTTGTTGGCATCGCGGTTGGTATACGAGAAGTAGCTCTGGATGGCGCGCACCTCGCCCAGCTCGCCGGCCCGCACGCGGTCGCGCACTGTGAGCCATTGCGGATGAAAGCGGACCATGAAGGCCTCCATGATGTGCACTTTGCCTGCCACCTCGCGCAGCTGCTCCGCCTCTTTGGCCGTAAGCGCCACCGGCTTCTCGCACAACACATGCTTGCCGGCACGCGCTGCGGCCAGGGTCATGGGCACGTGTTCGTGATTGGGCAGCGGGTTGTAGATGGCCTCGATTTCCGGATCGGCCAGCAGCGCTTCGTAGCTGCCATAAGCGTGGGGAATACCGAAACGGTCGGCCAGCTTGCGCGCCTTGTCCTGCGAACGCGAGGCAATGGCGCGGATC
>CANBTQ010000303.1 GCA_947372425.1 Comamonadaceae bacterium
CTGGGCTGGTGGGCCTGGAGCCGGGCCCGCAAACCAATGCCAGCCCCGCGATCCGGCAGCGTATGCGTACCGCATGGCAACCCCACGCCCCTGGCCGCAGCGGAGCCCGCTGCCGTGCGGACAAAAGGCCCGCTCATCCTGCGCGCCCCGGCTGGCGCACACGCCCTCTGGCGGCCATGGACGCGCCCGGCCTTTCGCGCGCTGCTGTCCGTGTTTGTAGTCAACGGCATTGCCAGCGCCCTGCCGGCCACCCTGATCCTGTTCTTTGTGCAAGACCGGCTGCAGGCACCGGCTGTGCTGCAGCCGGTGTTTCTGGGCAGCTACTTTCTGAGTGCCGCCCTGGCCATGCCGCTGTGGCTGCGCGCGGTGCGCCGCCTGGGTCTGGCGCGCAGCTGGGGCCTGGGCATGTTGCTGGCGGTGCTGGTGTTTGCCGGCGCCGCGCTGCTCGGTGCCGGCGACTCGGCGGCCTTTGCGCTGGTGTGTGTGTTGTCGGGTGTGACCCTGGGCGCCGACCTGGTGGTGCCTGCCGCCCTGCTGGCGGGCACCCTTGCTGCCCAGGGGGATCGCGGTAGCGCCGAAGGGGCCTACTTCGGCTGGTGGAACTTTGCCGGCAAGCTCAATCTGGCACTGGCCGCCGGGCTGGCGCTGCCGGCCCTGGCCTGGCTGGGCTACAGCCCCGGCACGCAGGAGGCACAGGCCCTGCACATGCTCACCCTGGCGTACTGCCTGCTGCCATGCGCACTCAAGCTGCTGGCGGCCACGCTGCTCTACCTTCTCATACTTCGGAAACAACCATGACCTATCGTCTTCTGATGGCCGCATGCACGCTGGCCTGCGCCCTTACCCTGGGCGGCTGCGCCAGCCAGCACATCGACAGCTACGCCGATGAAAAACCGGCGCTGGATGTGCAGCAGTACTTCAACGGCACGCTGGATGCCTACGGCGTGTTTACCGACCGCTCGGGCGCCGTGGTCAAGCGCTTCACGGTGGTGATGGTCTGCCATTGGGAGGGCGACGAGGGCACGCTGGACGAAGACTTCAGCTACTCCGACGGCAGCAAACAAAAACGCGTCTGGCATCTGCACAAACTGGCCGATGGCCGTTTCACCGGCCATGCGGCAGACGTGGTGGGCACCGCCCTGGGCGAAAGCCGGGGCAACACCCTGCACTGGAACTACACCCTGAACCTGCCGGTGGACGGCATGGTGCTGGAGATGCAGTTTGACGACTGGATGTACCGCCTGAGCGACCGGGTGATGCTGAACAAGGCCAGCATGAGCAAGTTTGGCGTGCGCCTGGGTGAGGTCACCCTGTCATTCTTCAAGCGCTAAGCCATGGCCTGGTTTGCACCCCTCAATCCGCGCCAGTCTGACTGGCAGGGCCGACGCGTCTGGATCATAGGCGCCAGCAGCGGCATTGGCCAGGCCACCGCCCATGCGCTGCATGCCCAGGGCGCATGGGTTTGCGTATCGGCGCGCCAGCAGCACGCACTGCAGGCCTTTGTGGACACGCATCCGGGCGCACAGGGCCTGGCGCTGGACGTGACCGACCGGCAGGCCATGCAACAGGCGGCGCAGCAGCTGCTGGCGCGGGGCCGGCTGGACTGCGTGCTGTACTGCGCCGGCCACTACCAGGCCATGCGCGGCTTTGCGCTGAACCTGGACGAATGCCTGCAGCACCTGCAGGTGAACTACAGCGGCGCGCTCCATCTGCTGGACGCCGTGCTGCCGGCCCTGCTGGCCCAGGGCAGCGGCCACGTCAGTCTGGTGGGCAGTGTGGCCGGCTACCGCGGCCTGCCCAACAGCCTGGCATACGGGCCGGGCAAGGCCGCACTCATCCACCTGGCCGAGGCGCTGTACCTGGACCTGAAGGACCGCGGCATTGGCGTGTCCATCATCAACCCCGGCTTTGTGCAAACGCCGCTGACGGCCGGCAACCGCTTTCACATGCCCGCGCTCATCACGCCGGCACAGGCGGCACAGGCCATACTCAGCGGCTGGGCGGCCGGGGCGTTTGAGATCCATTTTCCGAAACGCTTTACGCTCTGGCTCAAGCTGCTGCAGCTGCTGCCCTACCGACTCTCGTTTGCCTTGCTGAGGCGCACCACCGGATGAACCCACCAAACCCAACCACCCCCGATTGCCGTGTGGCAGCCGAGCGCCTGGCGCGCTACTTTGAAACCCTGCGTCCGGACACGCTGTATGAAGTGGCGCAGTACTACGCTGCAGACGCCCGCTTCAAGGACCCGTTCAACGACGTGCGCGGACCCGGCGCCATCGTGCCTGTTTTTGCGCACATGTTTGCCACGCTGGAGCAGCCGCACTTTGTGGTCACCGCACAAGTCGTGCAGGGCTTGCAATGTTTTATGACCTGGGAATTCCGCTTCGGCTTTCGCCGTTTCCAGGCGGGGCAGGCGCAGCGGATTCTGGGTGCCACGCATCTGGTGTTTTCCGACGCCGACCTGGTGACACTGCACCGCGACTACTGGGACGCGGCCGAGGAGTTGTACGAAAAGCTGCCACTGGTCGGCTCAGCGATGCGCTGGCTCAAACGCCGGGCCAGTGCGTAGGCCCGGTACGCCGCCTGCCGCTCAGGCCGGCAGGGTGTCGGCAAAGCTGGCGCGCAGCAGCAGCTTGTCGTGCAGCTTGACCAGGTTGGCGTAGTCGGCGCGCCAGTTGAGTTCGGGAAATCGAAAATCCAGATAGCCCAGGGCGCAGCCCACGGCAATGTCGGCCAGGCTGAGGTGGATGCCGGCGCAAAAGGGTTTGTCACCCAGGCCCAGGCTCATGGCCTTGAGGGCGTCGGTCACCTTGCCCATCTGGCGGTCCATCCAGGCCTGGCTGCGCTGCTCGGCGCTGCGCCCGGCCCAGGTGGCTTCCAGGCGCGCCAGGATGGAGGCATCGAGCACGCCATCGGCCAGGGCTTCCCAGGTCTTGATCTCGGCGCGCTCACGGCCCACGGCCGGGATCAGCTTGCCCACGGGGGACAGCGTGTCCAGGTATTCGACGATGACGCGCGAGTCAAACAGTGCCTCTGCGCCTTCCATGATCAGGCAGGGCACCTTGCCCAGCGGGTTGGAACCCGAGATGGTGGTGGTGGCAGCCCAGACGTCCTCCGACACGAATTGGTATTCGAGTTTTTTTTCGGCCATCACTACACGCACTTTGCGTACATAGGGACTTGTGGTGGATCCGATGAGTTTCATGACTGCCCTGAAAATATGAGTGACTTGATTCTATCCATTGGGTGGTTGCAAATGCGTGCCTGGTGGTGCAGGCGATACACAACCTACAATTCGCGCATGAATTTCTCTGCCATTTCCGCCCTCTCCCCGCTGGACGGCCGCTACGCCGCCAAGCTTGCCACCCTGCGCCCCATCACCAGTGAACTGGGCTATATGCACCGCCGCGTACAGGTGGAGGTGGCCTGGTTCATCGCCCTGAGCGATGCCGGCTTTGACCAGTTCAAGCCCCTGAGCCCGGGCGCCCGCACCTATCTGCTGGGTCTGGTGAAGAATTTTTCCGAAGCCGATGGCGAGGCCATCAAGGCCATTGAGAAGACCACCAACCACGACGTGAAGGCCGTGGAGTACTGGATCAAATCCAAATTTGAAGCCCGGCCCGAACTGGAAAAGGCTGGCGAGTTTGTGCACTTTGCCTGCACCAGCGAAGACATCAACAACACCAGCCACGGCCTGCAACTGCGCTCGGCGCGCGATGTGGTGATCCTGCCCCTCATGGACAAGCTGGTGCTCAAATTGCGCGAAATGGCCCACGCCCATGCCCAGGTGCCCATGCTCAGCCGCACCCATGGCCAGACCGCCAGCCCCACCACCGTGTGCAAGGAACTGGCCAACGTGGTGGTGCGCCTGCAAACCGCCTGCGACCGCATTGCCGCCGTCAAGATTCTGGCCAAGATGAATGGCGCCGTGGGCAACTACAACGCCCACCTGTCGGCCTGGCCCGACTTTGACTGGGAAGCCTTCAGC
>CANBTQ010000304.1 GCA_947372425.1 Comamonadaceae bacterium
TCCTGTTTACTACATCATTGCTCCGGCCGAAGCCTCCAGCAACCTGAGCCGCTTTGATGGCGTGAAGTTCGGCCACCGCGCCCAGCAGTACGCCGACCTGGCCGACATGTACAAGAAGACGCGTTCCGAAGGCTTTGGTGACGAAGTGCAGCGCCGCATCATGATCGGCACCTATGTGCTCTCGCATGGCTACTACGACGCCTACTACCTGCAGGCACAAAAGATCCGCCGCATGATTGCCGACGACTTCCAGAACGCCTTCAAGGTCTGCGACCTGATTGCCGGCCCGGTGGCGCCCACCGTGGCCTGGAAGCTGGGCGAGAAGTCCGACGACCCGGTGGCCAACTACCTGGCCGACATCTTCACCCTGCCCGGCTCGCTGGCCGGTCTGCCGGGCATGAGTTTGCCGGTCGGTTTTTCCAATACGGAACACGACAAAGGCATGCCCATCGGCATGCAGTTGATCGGCAACTACTTCAAGGAAGCGCAGTTGCTCAACGCGGCGCACCGCTTCCAGTTGGCGACGGATTTCCACGCTGCCCGCCCCGCAGGATATTGATATGGCCACTATGCAAGAACCCATTTTGTTGGACCGCCCGGACGCACCGCTGGTTGGCGGCTACGAAGTCATCATCGGCTTTGAAACCCACGCGCAACTCTCCACGCAGTCCAAGATTTTTTCGCGCGCCAGCACCGCCTTTGGCGCCGAGCCCAACACGCAAGCCTGCGCCGTCGACCTGGCCCTGCCCGGCACCTTGCCGGTGATGAACAAGGGTGCGGTGGAACGCGCCATTGCCTTCGGCCTGGCCGTGAATTCGCACATCGCCGAGAAGAGCGTGTTTGCGCGCAAAAACTACTTCTACCCCGACCTGCCCAAGGGCTACCAGATCAGCCAGTTTGAGATCCCGGTGGTGCAGGGCGGCAACGTGGAATTTTTCCTGAACGAGAAGAAGATGTCGGTGCGCCTGGTGCGTGCGCACCTGGAAGAAGACGCCGGCAAGTCGCTGCACGAAGACTTCATCGGCCAAAGCGGCATCGACCTGAACCGCGCCGGCACGCCGCTCTTGGAAATCGTAACCGAGCCCGACATGCGCTCCAGTGCCGAGGCGGTGGCCTATGCCAAAGAGCTGCACAAGATCGTCACCTGGATCGGCATCTGCGACGGCAATATGCAGGAAGGCAGCTTCCGCTGCGACGCCAATGTGTCGGTGCGCAAGCCCGGCGGTGCCCTGGGTACGCGGCGCGAAATCAAGAACCTGAACAGCTTCAAGTTCATGCAGCAGGCCATTGATTTTGAAGTGCGCTGGCAGATCGAGCAGATTGAAGACGGCCACAAGATCCAGCAGGCTACCGTGCTGTTCAACCCGGACACCGGCGAGACGCGCGCCATGCGCACCAAGGAAGATGCGGCCGATTACCGCTACTTCCCCGACCCCGATCTGCCGCCGCTGTGCATTGCGCGCGAATGGGTGGAGAAGGTGCGCGGCGAGATGGCCGAGCTGCCGCGTGCCATGGCGGCACGCTTTGAGAAGGACTACGGCCTGGGCGAATACGACGCCACGCAGCTGACGCAAAGCCTGGCGCTATCCGCCTACTTTGAGGCCGTGAGCAAAGCCTGCAATCAAGCGAAACTGGCCAGCAACTGGATCACCGGCGAACTGGCGCGGCGCCTGAATGCGCAAGACCTGTCGATCGAGCAGACACCGGTGAAAGCCGACACGCTGGCCGCACTGATCACCCGCATCAGCGACGGCACCATCTCCAACAACGCAGCCAAGCAGGTGATGGATGCGCTGTGGGAAGACGCCAGCGCCAGCGTGGACGCCCTCATCGAAGCCAAGGGCCTCAAGCAGATGAACGACTCCGGCGCGCTGGAGAAGATCGTCGACGAGGCCATCGCTGCCAACGCCAAGAACGTGGCCGAGTTCAAAGCCGGCAACGAGAAGGCGCTCAACGCCCTGGTCGGTCAGATCATGAAGGCCAGCAAGGGCAAGGCCAACCCGCAACAGGTGAATGACCTGCTGCGCGCCAAACTCGCCTGAGGGCCGGGCCGGCTATTTGCCGATGGTGAGCCAGAGCTGGCGCAGACGCACCAGCTCGTCATCAAAGCGGCCGTTGACGCGGCGTGCCTCGTCGTCCTGGTCGGCGATAAAGCGCTTTTGCACAGCCACGCTCTGGTTGTTTTCTTCGACCTGGCGGCGCAGGTATTCGGGTGCGCGGCTGGGGTCCTTTTTGTAGAACTCCATCTCATCATCCAGCTTGCGACGCTGCGCACCCAGCTCGGTCAGGCGGGTATTGGCGGCCTTGCTCACAACGGTAATCTGGGCAATCGCCTCGGCGCGTTCCTTGTCGTGCACAGCCTTGGTCGGGTAGCGGGCCAGCAGGGCTTTTTCGCGCCGGCGTTCTTCGGCTATGCGGTTGCGCTCCTCAAGTTCCTGCTTGTCCTTGGCTTCCTGCTGCGCGCGCTCGGCGGCGGTCAGGCTGGGGCCCACTTTCTGCTTGACCGTGCCACTGGGGTTGAGCACCTTTTGCTCACGGTCCAGGCATTCGGGAATCGGGCGGTCGGAAGTGAGCTTGCGGCCCTGCGCATCCACACAGGTATAGATACCGCTAACCGCAGCACTCTGAGCCATGGCCACGCCGGCCATACCAGAAAGACCCAGTGCCAGCCAAACTCCGCTTGCTATTTTCATACGTTCCCTTCGTCGACCCCATAACGCTGCCGGTAGGCAAGCACCCGCTGGTGATCCTGCGGCGAGGTGGCCTTGCCACCGGTTTCCAGATACTGCATCAGATCAGCCAGCTTCGCAATCGCACAAACCTGCAAACCCAGCTTGTTGCGCACATACTGCACTGCACTATAGGGCACATCCTGCCCGTTCTCGGTGGCCATTTCCTGGCGGTCCAGTGCAATGCACACTGCATAGGGCACGGCACCGGCGGCTTCGATGATGGCGATCGACTCGCGCGCGGCAGTGCCGGCCGACATCACGTCATCCACCACCAGCACCCGACCCTGCAGCGGCGCCCCCACCAGGGTGCCGCCTTCGCCATGGTCCTTGGCCTCCTTGCGGTTGTAGGCAAAGGGCACGTTGCGGCCGCGCCGGGCCAGCTCCACCACCAGGGCCGCACCCAGCGGAATGCCTTTGTAGGCCGGGCCGAACACCATGTCGAATTCGATGCCGCTGGCAAGAATGCGCTCGGCATAGAATCCGGCCAAACGCAGGAGCTTGGCGCCGTCATCAAACAGGCCCGCGTTGAAGAAATACGGGCTCATGCGTCCTGCTTTGGTCTTGAATTCACCAAAGCGCAGCACCCCGCATTCCACGGCAAACGCCACAAACGCCTGGGCCAAAGGGTCCGCTACAGCGCTTTGCGCAGGGTCTTGAATCGACATGGGAAATTCCTTGTTTAAGTTAACCAGCCTGAACCTCAACGGCATCCGTTCGGCCACCAGCAAAGGCCTGGAGGCCTGGGCTGCGCAGGCGATGCCCGATTGTATTTGCGTGCAGGAGATCAAAGCCCAGGCACCCGACCTGGCTGGCAAATTTGAAGAGCTGGCCGGTCTGAAGGGCTACTTCCACCTGGCCGAGAAAAAAGGCTACTCGGGCGTGGGCGTGTACACCCGCCTGGAGCCCAGCGATGTGGTGGTGGGATACAACTCGCCCGAGTTCGACCCCGAAGGCCGCTATGTGGAGCTGCGCTTTGACACCCCCACGCGCAAGCACTCCATCATCAGCGCCTACTTCCCCAGTGGCTCGTCGGGCGAAGAGCGCCAGGCTGCCAAGTTCCGCTTTCTCGACGAGATGTATCCCTACCTGGTGGCGCTCAAGCGCCAGCGCGATTTCATTCTGTGCGGCGACATCAACATCGCCCACCAGGAGATCGACCTGAAGAACTTCAAGGGCAACAAAAAGAACTCCGGCTTTCTGCCCGAAGAGCGCGCCTGGATGACCAGGCTCTTGACCGAAGGCGGCATG
>CANBTQ010000305.1 GCA_947372425.1 Comamonadaceae bacterium
TATGGTTCTGGCCGTTCCTGTTTGCTCCAAGGCCGTTGCACCCGCTCTAAAAGTCCATTGATTGCGATTGGACATTTCGGTGTAGACGAGACAGTTGTGCTGCAACAAGTCTTCCGGCTGCACGGGTGAACGGATGCCCGGTGGAAGGGTCTTCAAGTAGTCCTTGTGTGCCATCAACATGCGCTGCGATGTGCCAACGCGCCGTGCAATCAGACCGCTGTCTGGCAGGTCCCCGATGCGCACGGACACGTCTATGCCCTGCTCGACCAGGTCCACAAAACCATCGTGCAGGCGCAAGTCGATTTTCACGTCGGGGTGCGTCGCCATAAAGGTCTTCACCAGCGGCATCAGCTTCAAGCGCCCGAAGCCCACCGATGCCGCCACACGCATCCAGCCGCTCAGTTGGGCCGCGCCCTGGCGCAGGTCCGATTCGGCCTCCGCGACTTCGGCCACCAGCCTGCGCGCCTGCTCGAAGTAACGCGTGCCCTCTTCAGACAGCGCCAGTGAGCGCGTTGTTCGGACCAACAACTTGGCTCCCAACTCCTTTTCCAGCGCCGCCACCTGTTTGCTGATGGCACTTTGGGTGGAACTCAACTCGGCAGCGACGGCCGTGAAGCTGCCGGATTCGACCACCCGCACAAAAGTCCGCATGGCAGAAAGCTTGTCCATAGGCACTCCATTTATTCCATTGGCTACTAACTAATAGCATTTCTACCAGTCTATATCAACTAGAAGGAATCAGTCACAGTCCACCCATCGACCAACCAACCCAGGAAATCACCATGACCACCATCAACGTTCCCACCCGCGCCGAAGTCAACCCAACGAACCAGGCCATCTTCGACCAACTCAAGTCCGGCTTGGGAATGGTCCCCAACCTGTACGCCACCTTCGCCCATTCGGACACGGCCCTGGCCACCTACATGGCTTTTCAAAACGCCAAGAGCAGCGTCTCCGGCAAGGCGCGCGAGGTCGTGAACCTGGTCGTCAGCCAGGTCAACGCATGCCAGTACTGCTTGGCGGCACACACCATGCTTGGAAAGATGAATGGTTTCACGGATGAACAGATTCTGGAAATCCGCCATGGCCAAGCCAGCTTCGATGCCAAGTTCGACGCACTGGCGCGCCTGACCCAGGGCATCGTGCTAAGCCGGGGCCATGTGGACCAAACCCTGGTCGACGCCTTCTTTGCCGCTGGCTGGACCAAGGAAAACCTGGTCGATGCGATTGTTGTCATTGGTGACAAGACGGTAAGCAACTACCTGCACTCGACTACGAAGATCCCGGTCGACTTTCCTGCCGCACCCGCGTTGGCTTGATTTCAGCGAACACACAGAGCCCCATGCAAACACAAGAATCCCTGGCTTCACAGCTGGCAAGCTACAAGGCTGGCTTTATCGGTCGGGCACCCGCGGCACGCGTTGCCATGATGGAGGCGGCCACGGCCCACCTCAAAAGCACCGGCATTGAATCCATCGCATTGAAGGTGGGCGACCACGCGCCCAAGCTCAGCCTGCCCGATGCAAAGGGCGAACAGGTCAGCGTTGACCGCCTGCTGGAACAAGGGCCAGTGGTTGCGATCTTCTATCGCGGCGGTTGGTGCCCCTATTGCAATCTCGCGTTGCGCGCGTGGCAGGCTCACCTTGCCGAGTTGAAAAGCCTGGGCGCCACCTTGGTGGCTATCTCGCCGCAGACCCCGGACAACGCGCTGAGCACGGCAGAAAAGAATGCATTGGCTTTCCCGGTGCTGAGCGACTCCGACCTGGCGGCGGCCCATGGCTTCGGCATTGCCTTCAGCTTGCCGCCGGAACTGGTGGACCTGTACAGCTCCGTGGGGAACAATTTGCCCGAACTCAACGGCAATGGCCAGTGGGTGCTGCCGGTGCCGGCGACCTTTGTGATCGACACAAGCGGTGTGATTCAGTTCGCCCATGTGGAGGCCGACTATCGGGAACGCGCTGAACCTGGCGAAGTGCTGGCAGTGATACGTGCGATGGACCAGACTTAAAAGCAGGCGAACAGGAAGTAAAGCGAGGCAGCACCTGGCCCTATATCAGGCGCCGAACTCGTCCCGTTGTTCGCCGTCCAGGTGCCGCGTATCCGACCAGCCCACCAGCGTCAGCGCCTCGGGTGTCCAGAGCAGGCGGTTGATGGCGGTGTTGCCCAGCTCCCAGGTGCGCGGGGCACTCACGCTTTGCTGCGTGGCCAGGCGGTACAGCATGTCCATCACACCGCCATGTGCCACCAGCACAATCTGCTGGCCCGGATGGCGCGCGGCAATGTCCCCCACGGCGTGGCCTACACGTGCCATGACCTGCAGCGGGCTCTCGCCGCCGTCCGGCGCAAAGTGCGGATCGCGGATGCGCCACAGGCGCGATTCTTCGGGCCACTGGGCCTCGATGGCGGCATAGGTGTGGCCTTCAAACTTGCCAAAGCCGCGCTCGCGCAGCCCGGTGTGGGTTTGCACCACCAGGGACGCCGCAGGGTGCGCGGCGGCAATGGCCTGGGCCGTGGAGTAGGCGCGCGACAGGTCGCTGGAGTAGACGGCGTCCAGCACATCGTCGGCCAGGGCCCGTGCCACCCGTTGGGCCTGCCAGCGGCCTTTGTCGTTCAGGTCAATATCGAGTTGGCCCTGGATGCGGGTGGCCACATTCCAGTCGGTCTCGCCGTGGCGCACGGCGATGATGCGGGTCAGTGCCTGCATCAGGGCGCGCCGGGTGCCTCGCCCGGCAGTTCGATCACCACCTTGCGCGGCCCGGCCGGCGGGTTGGGATAGCCCTGCAGTGCGGCATCCAGCACCACCGGCAGCAGCCTGGCACTGTCAGACCAGGGGCCGACAAAGCTGGCGCTGGTTTCGTACACCGGCTGGCCCGAGGCGCTGTCGCTCAGCAGCAGATGCACGGCATGGCGGTACCAGGGCGGCTCCAGGGCCAGACCGAAGCCGCTCCAGTTGCGGTCGCCATGCCGCCACCAGGCGCCACCCAAGGATGGGCCCTGGTAGGGCGAGGGCACCGATGCAATTTGCGCGCTGACCTGCACCGCATAGCGTGCCGTGGGCGCGGCCACCGCCGTGCCGGCTATGGCACCTGACACCAGCGGTGCGGGCGTCAGCTGCACCTTGGCCAGGGCCTGCGTGGTGAGGGCTTCCAGCCGGTCCTGCATCGCGCTGTGGTCTTGGGAAGGCAAGCGTTCAAACCGGTACAGCGCGGGGCGCAGCGGCTGCGCACCAGAGACAAAGCTTTGCACGTCGCTGTCAATCATGCGCGGCGCGGCACAGCCGCCCAGAACCAGCAGCAGCGCTGCGGCCAGCAGGGCGATACAGGGGCGAAGCAGGGTTTTCATGCCGGGTCTCCTTGAATGCGGGCTGCTGCCGGGTGCAACCGGGTCAGGCCTCTACCAGCTTGATGGATTGCAGGCCGGGCAGCGGGGGTGCGCTGAATTCCTCGCTGTCAAAAGCCTTGTCGCCCTCGGCGTCTTCGACGCCGGTGGGCTTGACGCCCTTGAAGTCAAACAGCTTGGGGTCCATCAGGTGCGAGGGCGCCACGTTTTGCAGCGCGGTGAACATGGTCTCGGTGCGGCCGGGGTATTGCTTCTCCCACTCACGCAGCATGTTGCCGATCTGCACGCGCTGCAGGTTCTCCTGGCTGCCACACAGGCTGCAGGGGATGATGGGGAACTGGCGGTGCGCGGCCCAGCGGATCAGGTCTTTTTCGGCCACATTGGCCAGCGGGCGTATCACCACAAACTCGCCGTTGTCGCTGGTGAGCTTGGGCGGCATGCCCTTGAGCTTGCCGGCAAAAAACATGTTCAGAAAGAAGGTCTGCAGCATGTCGTCGCGGTGGTGGCCCAGAGCCAGCTTGTTGCATCGGAGGCGCCGCGCCACGCCGTACAGAATGCCCCGGCGCAGACGGCTGCACAGGCTGCACATGGTCTTGCCCTCGGGGATGTTGCGCTTGACGA
>CANBTQ010000306.1 GCA_947372425.1 Comamonadaceae bacterium
CACCGGCACGCTCAATGCACTTGCGCACCAGGCTGAAGCCATTGCTGTGCACGCCGCTGCTGGCAAGGCCCAGCACCACGTCGCCGGGTGCGACCGAGGCGCCGGTCAGGATCTTGGATTTCTCGACGGCACCGACGGCAAAGCCGGCCAGGTCGTACTCGCCCGAGGGGTACATGCCGGGCATCTCGGCGGTTTCGCCACCGATCAGGGCACAGCCAGACAGTTCGCAACCTTTGGCAATGCCGCCCACCACGGCCGCTGCCGTGTCCACGTCCAGCTTGCCGCAGGCAAAGTAGTCCAGGAAGAACAGCGGCTCGGCGCCTTGCACCAGCACGTCATTGACGCTCATGGCCACCAGGTCAATGCCCACGGTGTCGTGCATATTCCATTCAAAGGCCAGCTTGAGCTTGGTGCCCACGCCGTCGGTGCCGCTCACCAGCACCGGCTCTTTGTAGCGCTTGGGCACTTCGAACAGGGCGCCAAAGCCGCCTATGCCGGCCAGCACGCCTTCGCGCATGGTCTTCTTGGCCAGCGGCTTGATGCGCTCCACCAGGGCGTCACCGGCGTCAATATCAACACCGGCGTCTTTGTAGGAAAGGGGAGTGGAAGCAGTAGATTGGGTCATGGGTGGTGGCTGTAGGCTTGGCTTGGATCAAGCCCGATAGAATTTGACCTTGATTTTAAGGGTTCCCACCTCCCCATCCTGTATGCAATTCACCCCCACCCAAAAAAGTATCACCGCCTGGGTAGCAATTGCGGCCGTGTTTGCGCTGAGCTTGTGGCTGCTGGCGCCGGTGCTGGCGCCCTTTGTGGTGGCGGCCGTGCTGGCCTATGCCCTGACCCCTGTGGTGGACGGTTTGCACCGTGCCGGGCGCGGCCGTGTGCCCCGCGTGCTGGCCGTGATCGTGGTGGAGCTGGTGTTTGTGGTGGCGCTGGTGGCCGTGCTGCTGCTGATCGTCCCCATCCTGGGCAAAGAGTTGCCGCTGATGCGCGACCAGTTGCCGGTCCTGCTGGACAGTGCCACGGCCCTGCTGCAACCCTTGCTGGCGAAGCTGGGTGTTCAGGTGGCGCTTGATCTGGACAGCGTGAAGAGTTTTGTAAAAACCTATCTGGACACCAATTACCGCGATGCCCTGGGCTCGGTGCTGTCCTCGCTCAAGATCGGCGGCAGTGTGGCCTTCTCGCTGATCGGCAATCTGGTGCTGATCCCGGTGGCGCTGTTTTACCTGCTGATGGAGTGGGACGGCCTGGTGGAGCAGGTGCGCGCGCTGATCCCGCCCGGTTTGCGCCCGGCCACCGACGGCTTTGTGCGCGATGCCGATGCGGTGCTGGGCCAGTACCTGCGCGGCCAACTGCTGGTGATGCTGACCCTGGCGCTGTACTACGGCCTGGGCTTGAGCCTGTTTGGCCTGGATCTGGCCTGGCCGATCGGCGTGTTTACCGGCCTGGCCGTGTTTGTGCCTTACCTGGGCTATGGCCTGGGCCTGCTGTTGGCCGTGTTTGCCGGCCTGCTGCAGTTTTCTGCCGCCGACGGACTGACCCACACCCTGCTCATGCTGGTTACCGTGTTTGGTGCCGGGCAGATTCTGGAGGGCTTTGTGCTGACGCCACGGTTGGTGGGCCAGCGCATTGGCCTGCATCCGCTGGCCGTGATTTTTTCGCTGCTGGCCTTTGGCCAGTTGTTCGGCTTTTTGGGTGTGCTGGTGGCCCTGCCGGTGAGCGCGGTGCTGCTGGTGGCCATACGCCGGGTGCGCACCGGCTATCTGGCCAGCCATCTCTACCAGGGCTGACCATGACCCCGCATTTCTTTTCGGCATGAAACAGATCGCCCTCGACATCGGCCTGTCCGCCGGCCCCACGGTCGCCAATTTTTGTGCCGGCCCCAATGCGGCGGCACTGCAACATCTGGAGCTGTGGCTGGGCGACAAGCGCACTGCGCAGTCCCGTTCGCCGGTGCCCACCTATTACTGGGGACCGGGTGGCAGCGGCAAGAGCCATTTGCTCAAGGCCGCGCGCGAGGGCCTGCGCGAGCAGGGTGCGCGCGTGGGCTGGCTGGACGCCTCCATGCACAACGCGCCCGAATATTCTGAGCAGTGGGCCGCGGTGCTGCTGGACGATGTGCACCGCTACAACTCCGTGCAGCAGCAGGTGGCCTTCAACTGGTTCGTCCACGCCCAGACGCTGCAGCGCCCGGTGATGGCCGCCGGTGAATTTGCCCCGGTGGAGCTCAAGCTGCGCGACGACTTGCGCACCCGCCTGGGCTGGGGCCATATCTTCAGCCTGCAGTTGCTCAGCGAGGCCGAACGCCGCGCCGTGCTGCGCCAGGCCGCCGACGACCGCGGCGTGTTTCTGAGCGACGAGGTGATGGACTTCATGCTGACCCGTTTCTCGCGCGACCTCGGCAGCCTGATGGAACTGCTGGAGCTGCTGGACGGCTACAGCCTGCAAAGCAAGCGTGCCATCACCATCCCCATGATCAAATCCATGATGGAAAGCCAATAAATGACCAAGACCAAACTCGCCCTGTTCGACCTGGACCACACCCTGATCCCCTTTGACTCGGACTACAGCTGGGGCGAGTTCACGATCGGCCTGGGCTGGAACGAGGCTGAGGACTTCAAGCGCCAGAACGACGCCTTCTATGCCCAGTACAAGGCCGGCACGCTGGACATCCATGCCTACTGCCGCTTTGCCACCGCTGCGGTGTGCCGCCAGGGGCCGGAAAAATCCCTGGCAGCGCACGCGCAGTACATGCAGCAGGTGGTGCTGCCCGGCATTCAACCGCAGGCACTCAAGCTGGTGCAGGACCACCAGGCCGCTGGCGACACGGTGGTCATCATCACCGCCACCAATGAATTTGTGACGCGCCCGATTGCCAAGGCCTTTGGCGTGCCGGAGTTGCTGGCCATTGATCTGGAGCGTGACGAGCGGGAAGGTGGCAGCGGCTGGTACACCGGCGAAATCCGGGGTGTGCCATCCTTCCGTGAGGGCAAGGTCACGCGCATGGACCAGTGGCTGGCCGAACACGGTCTGGGCTGGGACCAGGTGCACACCACCTTTTACTCCGACTCCATCAACGACGTGCCACTGCTGGAGAAGGCCGACGTGCCCGTGGCCACCAACCCGGACGAGCGCCTGCGTGCGCTGGCTACAGCGCGCCAATGGCGCATACTCGACCTGTTTGCCTGAGCGCGGCAGACCATGGGCTAAAGCCCCAGCACTGGCTGCGTCAGGCCCCTTCCAGGGCCCGGCCACTCTGGGTTCAGCCCCCAACGACATCTTAGGAAGACAGACTTGATCAAAAAATTCATCGACAAACTGCTGGGCAAGGCCGGTGTCACCAAAAGCGCCGCGCCGAAGTTTGGCAAGCGCATGGATGTGCCCGCCAGCACCCACGGCATCGATCCCAGCCTGGTGGACGAGCGCGCGGCCAATGTGGTGCGCACGCTCAAGAGCGCCGGCTTTGAGGCCTACATCGTCGGCGGCGCCGTGCGCGACCTGCTGCTGGGCCTGCGCCCCAAAGACTTTGACGTGGCCACCAACGCCACACCCGAGCAGGTCAAGGGCCTGTTCCGGCGTGCCTTCATCATCGGGCGGCGCTTTCGCATCGTCCACGTGGTCTATGGCCGGGGCCGCGAGAACGAGGTGATTGAGGTCTCCACCTTCCGCGCCTACCTGGACAACGCCGCTGCCGAGCAGGTGGCGGGCAACGAAAAGACCAGCAAGAGCGAACTGGCCGGCATGCACCATGCGGTGGATTCCAGCGGGCGCGTGCTGCGCGACAACGTCTGGGGTCCGATGGAAGAAGACGCGGTGCGCCGCGACTTCACCATCAACGCCATGTACTACGACCCCGAGACGCAAATCGTGGTCGACTACCACCATGGCCTGAAGGACGCCAAGAACCGCACCCTGCGCATGATTGGCGATGCCGCCGTGCGCTACCGCGAAGACCC
>CANBTQ010000307.1 GCA_947372425.1 Comamonadaceae bacterium
ACCACCAGCGTCGGGATGATGGTGTAGCGGATGTTCTGCATGAACAGGTACATCACCAGGAACACCAGCAGCACGGCTTCGAGCAAGGTCTCGACCACCTGGCGGATGGAAATCTCGACGAACTTGGAGCTGTCGTAGGGGATGCTGGCGGTCACGCCCTTGGGGAAGAATTTGGAGAGCTCATCCAGCCGCTTGCGGATGGCCTTGGCCGTGGCCAGCGCATTGCCGCTGGGCGACAGCTGCACGCCAATACCGCTGGAGGCCTTGCCGTTGAGCCGCGCCTGCGTGCCGTAGGACTGGGCGCCGAGTTCGATGCGGGCCACGTCGCGCAGGCGCACGGTGGAGCCGTCGGCGTTGGCACGCAGAATGATCTTGCCAAACTGCTCTGCGGATGTGAGTTGGCCCTTGACCACCACGGCCGCAAAAATCGATTGGCCTGGCACATTGGGCAAATCGCCAATGGTGCCGGAGGTGACCTGGGCATTTTGCGCGCCGATGGCGGCGGTGACGTCGTTGCTGCTGAGCTTGAAGCCCACCAGCTTGGCCGGATCGATCCAGATGCGCATGGCACGTTCGGTACCGAACAACTGGGCCTGGCCGACGCCGGGCACGCGCTGGATTTCGGGCAGGATGTTGCGAGAGGCGTAGTCGCCCAGCGCCACCGGATCGATGTCCGGGTTGTCCGACGACAGAATCGTGAACAGCAAGAAGTTGGAGCGCGCCTTGTCCACGCGCACGCCGTTTTGTGTCACCACCGAAGGCAGGCGCGGAGCCGCCCGGGACAGCCGGTTTTGCACGTCCACCTGGGCCAGGTCCGGGCTGGTGCTGGGGTCAAAGCTCAGCGTGATGGAACCGCTGCCATCGGCCTGGGCCACAGACTCCATGTACAGCAGACCGGGCGAGCCATTCATCTCACGCTCGATCACCGACAACACGCTGTCTTCCAGCGTCTGCGCCGTGGCACCCGGATAGGCCGCCGACACCACGATGGACGGAGGCGCCACCGAAGGGTATTGCGCCACCGGCAGCTGGGTGATGGCCACCGCACCGGCCACGATGATGAACAGTGCAATCACCCATGCAAAGATGGGTCGGTCAATAAAGAAACGCGCCATGCTGCGGGCCTCTTAGGACTTGGCGGCAGCGGAAGCCGCGGCCGCTGGGGCATTCCCTGATGCAGCCGGGGCACTGGCCGCAGCTGCAGGTGCGGCGGCAGGCGCGGCACCACCGGGCGTCCACGGCACCGGCTTAACCGGGGCCTTGCCCATCATCTTCTGGAAGCCGTCCACCATGACCTGCTCGCCATCCTTCAGTCCGGACAGCACCACCCACTGCCCGTCCTTGCCGGAGCCAATTTTGACCGGGCGGGTCTCGACCATGCCGTCGGCCCCCACCACCTTGACGCTGTCACCCTTGTCGCTGCGCTGCACCGCCTGCTGCGGCAACAAGATGGCACCCGCTACAGCAGCCTGCTGCAACTGGGCGCGCACATACATGCCGGGCAAGAGCACGCCCTTGGGGTTGGGCACCTCGGCGCGCAGGGTGATCTGGCCCGAGGTCGGGTCCACGCTCAGGTCGCTGAACAACAGCTTGCCGGTCAGGGGATACACGCTGCCGTCATCCAGCACGATGCGCACCTGGGCCGCATCCGTGCCGCCTGCC
Source organism: Comamonadaceae bacterium (assembly GCA_947372425.1). Classification (GTDB taxonomy): domain Bacteria; phylum Pseudomonadota; class Gammaproteobacteria; order Burkholderiales; family Burkholderiaceae_C; genus Allorhodoferax. The sequence goes on from CANBTQ010000307.1 coordinate 1,663, forward strand.
GATTTCAGCGTGCCATTGGCAATCGCTGCGCGCAGGCGCAGCACATCGGCCACCGGCTGGGTGAAGTTGATGTACATGGGGTTGATCTGCTGCACCAGGGCCAGCTGGGTGGCTTCGCCCTGCCCGACCAACGCGCCCTCGGTCACCAGCGCGCGGCCGATGCGCCCGGAGATGGGTGTGGTGACGGTGGCATAACCCACATTGATTTGCGCCGACAGAATGGCGGCCTTGGCAGCGGCCACATCGGCCTCGGCCAGCTTTTGTGCGGCCACGGCGGACACCAGGTCCTGGTCACTGATGGCGTGGGCGGCGGCCAGCGGCTTGTAGCGCTCGGCCTGGGCTTGCGCCGACGTGAGATTGGCCTCGGCCCGCGCCAGGCTGGCCTGGGCGCTGGCCAGCACGGCCTTGTAGGGTGCGGCATCGATCTGGAACAGGGTCTGCTCGGCGCGCACTTCAGCGCCTTCGGTGAACTGCTTGCTTTGCAGAATGCCGGCCACGCGGGCCCGCACCTGGGCCACGCGCGAGGCTTCGGTGCGACCGGGCAATTCGGTCAACAGACCGACGGTGCCGCGTGAGACCGTGACCACGCCCACCTGGGCCGGTGGCGGCATCTGCCCGGCGCCGGCCGCGGGCGGTGCGGCGGACTGGCCGCAAGCGGCCAGCAGGCCGGCGGCCCCCAGCGCCAGCAGTCCAGCGTCCGTGCGACGCAAAAAGGAAGCCGTGGCATTTTTCAATGCATGCATATTGAACCCCTAGAGAGTGAAACCGGGGCTGCAAAGCCCCGTTCAGGAAATGGTGAGTCGTTGCAAAAGTTCTTGCGCAACTGCGTAATTCCAGTATAGCCAGAAGGGGTAAACCCTCGGTAAACACAAACTATTGAATCTGTGACCAAAGTGGACTTGGTCGATGCGGCAGAAGCGCACGCAATTGGGTGGGCTGGTGGAACGGGCGTCCCTTCTGCAGCCCGGTGGCTGTCAGTGGGATCGATCGGCGCGCCTGGGAGTTGATGCGATGAACGTCTCTTTTGCCGCGGAAGCGGTCATAGAGATTTGCGATCTGCCAGCTCCATTGCGGCTGTTGGCAACCTGGGACCGACCTGAAGGTTTGCTGACCAAGTGTGCAGCATGATTGTGCGCAAGGTCGCCTAAGTCAGCGCCCGCGCTACCAGTACCTTGAGTTCCGGCAGCAGCGTCTCGGCGAACCACGGGTTGCGTTTAAGCCAGATGTTGTTGCGCGGACTGGGGTGGGGCAGCGGGATCACGCCGGGTGCAAATTCCTGCCAACGTTGCACCGTGCCGGTCACACTGCTGTTTCCTGACTTGGGCAAATGCCAGACCTGCGCATACTGGCCAATCACCAGCGTGAGCGCGATGTGGGGCAAATGTTCCAGCACTTGCTGGCGCCAGTGCGGCGCACATTCGGGGCGGGGTGGCAGGTCGCCCGACTTGCCGGTTCCGGGGTAGCAAAAACCCATGGGCACAATGGCCATCTGCGCGGGGTCATAAAACACCTCGCGTGTGATGCCCATCCACTCCCGTAAACGCTCGCCACTGGCATCGTCGAAGGGAATGCCGCTGGTGTGGACCCGGATGCCCGGCGCCTGACCAACCACCAGAATGCGCGCGGCCGGATGCACCTGCAACACGGGACGCACGCCCAGGGGCAGGTGGGGTGCGCACAGGGTGCAGGCGCGCACCTGTTGCAGCAGCAACGCAGTGCTTACCGGCAAGTCGGTGTCAGCGCGCGCCATCCAGAAGCCCCTTGTAGCGCGGCGCCAGGTGTTGGTGTCCACCGGTGCAAGCATCGCGAGCCTCCACAATCCAGGCCATGCGGTACAGGTTCTCAATAAATGGTGCAAGCAGGCTGCTCACTGGGTTAGATTTGGTCACTGGCATCCCTTTGGTTTCAGCGACCCATCATGGCATGAATGCCATCGCCACATGGTCTACAAACGCCTTGACTTTTGCAGAGTGCTTGCGCTCCGGCGGACTGACCAGATGAATGGGAGAGGCAGGAGATTCCCATCCGGGCATCAGGCGCACGACCTCGCCGCGATCCAGTTCCTGCTCGAACAGCCAGGTCGGCGAATTGCCTATGCCCATGCCGCTGATCACCGCGGCGCGGATCACCTCACTGCTATTGGTCTGCAGGCGCCCTTCCACACGCACGGCGCTGGCGGTTCCTGGTTCGTCAGAGGCTGTTGCACCGGCTCTGAAAGACCACTGATTGCGGTTAGGCATCTCGGTGTAAACAATGCAGTTGTGC
>CANBTQ010000308.1 GCA_947372425.1 Comamonadaceae bacterium
GATGACCATGACCGATCTGCTAACCCCTTCCGATATCTGGGCCGACATCGCTACCGTACGTGAGCGTGCGCCGCTGGTGCACAGCATCACCAACTTCGTGGTGATGAACCTCAACGCCAATGTGCTGCTGGCCGCCGGTGCCTCGCCGGTGATGGCCCATGCGCACGAAGACGTGCAGGCCATGGCCGGCATTGCGCAGGCACTGGTGCTCAACATCGGCACGCTGGAGCCCTACTGGATTGAAAGCATGCGCCTGGCCTTGCTGACCGCCTCCCAACGCGGCATTCCCACCGTGCTGGACCCGGTGGGCGCCGGTGCCACGGCCTACCGCAACGCCAGCATCGAGCTGCTGCTGGGCACCGCCGCCCCCAGCGTGATCCGCGGCAATGGCTCGGAAATCATGAGCGTGGCTGGTGCCAATGTGCAGACCAAGGGTGTGGACAGCGGTGCTGCCGCCAACGATGCGCTGGGTGCCGCCCGCGCCCTGGTGGAGCGCACCGGGGGCGTGGTGTGTGTGAGCGGCCAGACCGACCACATTGTGGACAGCAAGCGCTGGGCCCTGCTCAGCAACGGCCACCCCTGGATGACCAAGATCACCGGCGTGGGCTGCTCGGCCACGGCGCTGATCGGCGCCTTCTGCGCGGTGCAGCCCGATGCCTGGCGCGCCACCGTGTCAGCCATGGCACTGATGGGCGTGGTGGGTGAAGTGGCGGCCGAGAAAGCCGTGGTGCGCAAACAGGGCGTAGGCAGCATGCAGGTGCTGATGCTGGACGAACTGCAGCTGCTGGACCAGGCCACGTTTGAAACCCGCCTGAAGATGGAATTCAAACCTTGGTAAGCCCCATGCCGGTTGCCAGCACCTGGAGCCGAGAGCGCCTGCGCGAGGCGCTGCGCCTGTACCTGGTGACCGACCAGCCCAGCCTGAAAGGCCGCACGCTGACCGACGTGGTGCAGGCTGCAGTAAAAGGTGGAGTGACTTGCGTGCAGCTGCGCGAGAAGCACGCCAACAGCCGCGACTTTTATGCGCAGGCGGTGGCGCTGATGGACTTGCTGGCGCCGCTCAACATCCCGCTGATCATCAACGACCGCCTGGACATTGCCCTGGCCTGCGGCGCCCAGGGCGTGCACCTGGGACAAAGCGATTTGCCGGTGCTGGCAGCACGCAAGCTCTTGCCGCCCGGGGTGTTTATCGGTTGGTCGGTAGAGACCCCCGAAGACGTGGCACTGAGCGCCACACTGCAGCTGGACTACCTGGGAGTGAGCCCGGTGTTTGCCACACCGACCAAGACCGACACCGCCACACCCTGGGGACTCGACGGCTTGCGGCGCGTACGCGCCCTCACCCCCTTGCCGCTGGTGGCCATTGGCGGCATTCAACTGGCCAACGCCACGCAAGTGCTGCAGGCCGGAGCCGATAGCCTGGCCGTGGTCAGCGCCATCTGCTCGGCCGACGACCCGTGCGCCGCAGCCCAACAGTTAAGGAAATTGATCGATGCCCACTAGCGCCCTGCCCCTCACCTACCCCCGCGTGCTCAGCATTGCCGGCTCCGACAGCGGTGGCGGTGCCGGCATACAGGCCGACCTGAAAACCATGAGCGCCTTGGGCTGCTATGGCATGACGGCCATCACGGCGCTCACCGCGCAAAACACCTGCGGCGTGCGCAGCATCCACGGTGTGCCGCCGCAGATGTTGCGCGACCAGATCGACGCGGTGGTGGAAGACATAGGCGTGGATGCCGTCAAGATCGGCATGTTGCATGCGCCCGAGATCGTGCGGGTGGTGGCCGAGGCCATTCAACGCCATGCGCTACCGAATGTGGTGTTTGACCCGGTGATGGTGGCCACCAGCGGCGCGGTGCTGATTGATAGCAGCGCGGTCGATGTGCTGGTGCGCGAACTGGTCCCCCGCGCCACCCTGATCACACCGAATCTGGATGAAGCGGCTTTGTTGGTGAAACGTGCGCTGCATACCGAGAGCGATATGGAGGCTGCCGCCACCGAGCTGCTGGCCATGGGTGCCAACGCGGTGCTGGTCAAGGGCGGGCATTTGCAGGGCGAGGTGGTGAGTGACCTGCTGGCGCTGGCATCCGGTGAACGGGTGTGGATGCGGGACGCGCGGATTCACACGCCCAATACGCACGGCACAGGGTGCACGCTGTCGTCGGCAATTGCCTCGTATCTGGCGTTGGGACAGGACTTGGTGCAGGCGGTGCAATCGGCGCGTGTGTATATACGCGGCGCACTGAAGGCCGGCGCGCAGGTAAGCACCGGCAAGGGCGGCGGGCCGTTGAACCACGGCTTTGCGCCGCAGGCCATGGTGCTTCAACCGCTTTAAGCCACCAGGGGCGCGCGCACTTAGGTATCTCAGGACTCCGTTCGGCCGGCACGCACGCAAAAATTCACTTCGGACGGAGGCCGCCATGGCACTCAGCGCCGTCCGTGTCCCCCGCCCCTGCGGGGCTCCTCCTTTACCTACCGGCGCCGAGCGCCATGCCGTCCTGCGTCGGCCTGCGTGATGGGTACACGACGGCAGAAATGCATGGGATTTTGGCTATTGGGTCATTGCACGCCAACGGCCCAGGCTGCCGCTGCCAGTGGGGTGGATGGTTCCGGTAGGTAAAGGAGGAGCCCCGCAGGGGCGGGGGACACGGACGGAAGCATCTACCCCGCTGGCAGCGGCGTACACAAAGCTGCCACTTTGTACGCCCCTTCACCAACCAACGTGCCAGAAACGAATTACCCCCGCTTGCGTGTAGCGATGGCCAACACACCTGTGAGCAACAAGGTGGGCAAGGTCGCGCCCCACTGCGGCGCCCAGTTGGTGAGTGCCTGGAACACGCCAATGCCCACAATCCAAATGACTGCGGCCAAGTAGTCCACCTTCACCGAGGATGTGGAAGAGGCAACAGAACCAAATCCCAACCGCCCCAGAATCACGCCATACAAGGGCACAAACACCGAACTCAAAATCAGCAGAAACGGCTCCAGGCCACGCATAGGCAAGACCAGTGCCAGACCCGTACACAACACCGCCAGGGCCATGCCCCAGGTCCGGATGGATACCGTGGGCAACAGGCTTTGGCTGGATACAGCGCCCGAATACACATCACCATAGGCGTTGTCGATCTCGTCCACCAAGATCAGCGAGAGCGCAATCAGCCCACCCTGCGCCAACAGCAAGGTATTCACCAGATCGGCATCCGGTGCCGACACGCTGGCCACCATCACACCCAGCGCATAGCACCAGATATTGGCCACGGCGTAGCCGATCCAGGTGCCGGAGAAGGCACCCTTGCCGCTCTTGCCAAAGCGCGCATAGTCGGCCACCAGCGGCAGCCAGGACACGGGCATCGCAATCACCAGGTCCATGGCCGAGAGCAGGCCCATGCTGCCGTCACCGGCGCGCGACACAAAGGCGTCCAGGCCGCTGGCCTGCACCTTGGCGCCAAACTGCCAGCTCAGCCACAGCAGTGATGCGATGACCAGCGGCAGGCCGTAGCGGCCAATGATCTTGCGCACCAGCTGTGTCATGGAGCCCATCAGCAGCAGCGTCAACACCGCACCCCAGAGCAGCGTGGTAGCGGCATTGCCGGCCACACCGTCCAGCGCCAGTCCGAAAGATTGTTTGCCAATGGCCGCGGTGCCGTCGCGCATGATGACCAGCTCAAACGTGGTCCAACCAATCAGCTGCGCAATATTCAGCAACACCGGCAGGCGGGCAAACAGGCTGCCATAGGTCTGGTGCATCAGGCCGGCACTGGTCAGGCCGGTGTCGGCGCCCAGCTTGGCGGTCCAGGCCAGCAGGCCGGCACCGATGGCCGTGCCCAGCAGGATGGCCAGCACCGCGTCAACGGTGCCGACGGCCGGCACCAGGTAGGCGCCCATCTGCATGACCAAGAGGCCGA
>CANBTQ010000309.1 GCA_947372425.1 Comamonadaceae bacterium
GACCCGGTGGAGTTTGTGCACGCCCACAAGAATTGCGTGGTGACCCAGCGTGAAGTGGGTCTGGACACCGACAGCTGGGAAGCCGCGCTGAAGAACACCCTGCGCCAGGCGCCGGACGTGATTCTGATGGGCGAACTGCGCGACCGCGAGACGATGGAACACGCGGTGGCGTTTTCCGAAACCGGCCACCTGTGCCTGGCCACCCTGCACGCCAACAGCGCCAACCAGGCATTGGACCGCATCGTCAACTTTTTTCCGGAAGAGCGACGCAGCCAGTTGCTGATGGACCTGTCCCTCAACCTCAAGGCGCTGGTGTCACAGCGCCTGATTCCGAAGCAGGACGGCAAGGGCCGGGTCGCGGCGGTGGAGGTGATGATCAACTCGCCGCTGATTTCCGATCTGATCTTCAAGGGCGACGTCACCGAGGTGAAAGAGATCATGAAGAAGAGCCGCGGCCAGGGCATGCAGACCTTTGACCAGGCGCTGTTTGACCTGTACGAAAGCAATGCCATCACCTACGAGGATGCGTTGCGCAATGCCGACTCGCTCAACGATTTGCGGCTGCAAATCAAACTCAACAGCCAGCGCGGCAAGTCGCAAGACCTGAGCGCCGGTACCGAAAATTTCGCCATCATGTAATGTATGTCCAGCACCAACGCCAAAACCTACGAATCCACTCCTTCTGTTTCTGTTGCCTTTCTCGGGCTGGGCGTCATGGGTTATCCCATGGCCGGCCACCTGGCTCTGGCCGGACATAGCGTCACCGTCTACAACCGCACGGCGGCCAAGTCGCAGGCCTGGCTGGCCGAATTCGGCAGCGCCGGCACAGGTGCGCACAGCCACGCGCTAACGCCCACGCTGGCGGCGCAGCACGCCGACATCGTGTTCTGCTGCGTCGGCAATGATGACGACCTGCGCAGTGTCACCCTGGGTGCCGACGGCGCCTTTGCCGGCATGCGGCCGGGCGCCGTTTTTGTGGACCACACCACGGCCTCGGCCAGCATTGCGCGGGAGCTCGCGGCTGCGGCCAAGCGGTCCGGTCTGGAATTTGTGGATGCGCCGGTTTCCGGTGGCCAGGCCGGCGCCCAGAACGGCATGTTGACCGTGATGTGTGGCGGTGATGCTGCGGCCTTTGCCAGGGCGCAGCCGGTGGGCATGGCCTTCTCCCGCGCCTTTACGCTGCTGGGTGACAGCGGCGCCGGCCAACTCGCCAAGATGGTGAACCAGATTTGCATTGCCGGCCTGGTGCAAGGCCTGTCCGAGGCGGTTGCCTTCGGCCAGCGCGCCGGCCTGGATATGAACCAGGTGCTGGACGTGATCGGCAAGGGCGCGGCACAAAGCTGGCAGCTCGACAACCGCGGCAAGACCATGGTGGCTGACAAGTTCGATTTCGGTTTTGCCGTGGACTGGATGCGCAAGGATCTGGGCCTGGTGCTGGACGAGGCCAAGCGCAATGGCGCACGCTTGCCAGTCACCGCGCTGGTGGACCAGTTCTATGCCGATGTGCAGCAAATGGGCGGCAAGCGCTGGGATACCAGCAGCCTGATCAAACGCCTGAAGTAGTGGTTGGCACTGCCCCAGTAAAAAGGCCCGGATCACTCCGGGCCTTTTTTATTGCGTCTTGCGGCGGCTACTTCTTGGCGTCGGCTGGCGGCAGCATGCGCGCCAGCTCGTCTTCGCTGATGATTTCCAGCACGCGCACCAGGCGCTGCACGCCCGGGGTGATGGTGACGACCTCGGTGGCACGGTTGGCCTCGCGCTGGCTGACCCGACCCATCAGATACACCGTGCCACGTTCGGTGGTGACCTTGAAGGCATTGGCAAACAGGTCACGGGCATCGACCAGATTGCCTTTGACGCGGCTGGTGACCAGCGCATCCGAAGAGCGCTGGGTCAGCGTGGAGTTGCCCATCACAGCCAGCTCATTGACCACATTGCGCACGTTCTCGACGCCGGCAACCACTTTTTCTGCCAGTTGCTTGTCCTGCTCGGAGGGCACCTCGCCGGTGAGCAGAACCTGGCGGTTGTAGCTGTTGACGTTGATGTGCGCGCGCTGGCCGATGTTGTCGTCCAGGCGGTTGCCCGACTTGAGTTGGATGGTGTTGTCTTCCAGCACCGTGCCATTGGTGCGGCGGTCCGAGGCCACCAGCACGCCGCCGGTGACGGCACCGCCCAACAGCAGGGGGAAACAGCCGCCCAGGCTGATCAGCGCCGTGCCCAGCACCAGCGCTACAACGGATTTTTGAATCAACGGTTTCATGTAGAACTTTCCTGATCGCCCAGGAGCTGGGCGTCGACCGCATCACAGATGCAATGCAGGGCCAATATATGCACTTCCTGAACCCGTGCGGTGCGCTCGTGCGGCACGCAGATGTGCACATCGGTATCGCGCAGGGCCTGGTTCATCTTGCCGCCGCCGCGCCCGGTCAGGCCGATCACCACCATCTCGCGCTCATGCGCGGCTTCGATGGCGGCCAGCACATTGCCGGAGTTGCCACTGGTGGAAATGGCCAGCAGCACGTCACCGGGCTGACCCAGCGCACGCACCTGGCGCGAGAAGATGACGTTGAAGTCGTAATCGTTGGCAATGGCCGTGATGATGGAGGTGTCGCAGGTCAGCGCAATCGCAGCCAGCTCGGGGCGGTCACGTTCAAAGCGGCCCACAAACTCGGCCGAGAAGTGTTGCGCGTCGGCCGCCGAGCCACCGTTGCCACAGGCCAGCACCTTGCCGCCACTGGTGACACAGGCCACCACCGCATTCACGGCTGCGGCAATCGGTTTGCTCAGGGCTTCGGCCGACTGGTACTTCAGGTCGGCGCTCTCGATAAAGTGTTGGTGAATTCGTTGTTCCAGCATGGGCCGATGATACCTGCCCTGCTGAAAGCCCCACAGCACCCGGGTGTGGGGCCGGTCGCGACTTTGTTACCAGATGTCAACCCGCATCAAACGCGGCCTGCAGCCACTGCACGCCGGCGGGCTCCACCAGCACCACGTCAAAGCGACAGGGTGGTGTGCGCGGCAGGTGGTTCAAGTAATGCCGGGCCGCAAAAATGATGCGCCGCTGCTTGAAGAAACTGATGCTGGCTGCTGCCCCGCCATGCGTTGCGGAGGCCCGGCTGCGGACCTCGACAAAGACAGTGGTACCGTCCGGTGTGCCCATGATGAGGTCGATCTCGCCGCCGCCGCGTCCCGGGCTTCGATAATTGCGTTGCAGCAGGCGCAAGCCCCGTTGCTGCAAGTGGCGCAAGGCCTCGTCTTCGGCGGCGTCGCCGGCCTGTTTGGTGGTACCGGTTTTCAGCGGTGGTTTTGATGAAGGAATATCCATAGTGAGCGTGTCTTATTCTTCTGCCCGTGCGGCTGCCCGTGAGGCCGCTGCTGAACAGCATTATCCGCAAAGCGCGCTGTATATGGTGGCCACGCCGATCGGCAACCTGGCCGACATCACCTTGCGCGCCCTGCATGTGCTGGAGCTGGTGGATGTGATCGCCTGCGAGGACACGCGCCACACCCAGCAGATGCTGCGCGCCTACGGCATCGACAAGACCGGCGGTCAGTTGCTGGCGCTGCACCAGCACAACGAAACTGAGGCGGCGCAAACCGTGCTGGCCCACCTGCGCCAGGGCCAGCGCGTGGCCTACGTGAGCGATGCTGGCACACCCGGCGTCAGTGACCCCGGCGCACGCCTGGCAGCGGTACTGGGACAACACGGCATGCGCTGCATTCCCCTGCCGGGCGCCAGCAGCGTCACCACTCTGCTGTCGGTGGCCGGCGTGGGTGCCGAATCGGGTGCCGCCGCGGGCTTTGTGTTTCAGGGTTTTCTGTCCAGCAAAAGTGCCGAGCGGGCGCATGCGGTGCAACTGCTGGCACAGGAGCCGCGCGCGGTGCTGCTGCTGGAGGCTCC
>CANBTQ010000310.1 GCA_947372425.1 Comamonadaceae bacterium
CCCATTGGTTGACGCAAGTCAACTCCCGTGCGGAACAGGGCCTGTTGCGGCCGCATCAACCCGTCATCATTCCCACTCAATCGTCGCCGGCGGCTTGCTCGACACGTCGTACGTGACACGGTTGATCCCGCGCACTTCATTGATGATGCGGCCCGACACTTTTTTCAGCAGCGCGTAGGGCAGCTCGGCCCAGTCGGCGGTCATGAAGTCGCTGGTCTGCACCGCGCGCAGGGCCACCACATAGTCGTAGGTGCGGCCGTCGCCCATCACGCCCACGCTCTTGACCGGCAGGAACACGGTGAAGGCCTGGCTGGTCAGGTCGTACCAGCTCTTGCCACTCTCCTCGTCGATGAAGTTGCGCAGCTCTTCGATGAAGATAGCGTCGGCCCGGCGCAGCAGGTCGGCGTATTCCTTTTTGACTTCGCCCAAAATCCGCACACCCAGGCCCGGGCCGGGGAACGGGTGGCGATACACCATGTGGAAGGGCAGGCCCAGCGCCACGCCCAGCTCGCGCACCTCGTCCTTGAACAGTTCACGCAGCGGCTCCAGCAGCTTCAGACCCAGTTGCTCAGGCAGACCGCCCACGTTGTGGTGGCTTTTGATGGTGACGGCCTTCTTGCCCTTGCCACCACCCGACTCGATCACATCCGGGTAAATCGTGCCCTGGGCCAGCCATTCGACATGGCGCGACTGGTCGCTGCGCAGCTTGGCGGCCTCGGCCTTGAACACTTCGACGAATTCACGGCCAATGATCTTGCGCTTGGCTTCGGGCTCGGCCACACCGGCAAGATGGCCCAGGAACTGCGCCTCGGCATCCACCCGCACCACCTTGGCGTGCAGCTTGCCGACAAACATGTCCATCACCATGTCGCCTTCGTTCAGACGCAACAGGCCGTGGTCCACAAACACACAGGTCAACTGGTCGCCGATGGCACGGTGGATCAGGGCTGCGGCAACGGACGAATCGACACCGCCGGACAGGCCCAGAATGACTTCATCCGTACCCACTTGCTGGCGGATCTTGGCGACCGCCTCGGTGATGTAGTCACCCATGATCCAGTCCGGACGGGTGTTGCAGATATCCAGCACAAAGCGCTCCAGAATCGCCGACCCACGTTTGGTATGCGTCACTTCCGGGTGGAACTGCACGCCATAGAAGTGGCGTGTCTCGTCGGCCATGCCGGCAATCGGGCAGCTTTCGGTGCTGGCCATCAGGGTAAAGCCATGTGGCAACTCGGTGACCTTGTCGCCGTGGCTCATCCACACCTGCAACATGCTCTGGCCCTCGGACACATAGTCCTGAATGCCTTCCAGCAACCGGGTGTGGCCATGGGCCTGCACGTCGGCGTGGCCGAATTCACGCTGGTGACCGCTTTGCACCAGGCCGCCCAGTTGGTGCGCCATGGTCTGCATGCCGTAGCAAATGCCCAGCACCGGAATACCCAACTCAAACACCGCCTTGGGTGCCTTGTCGGTGGTCTCTTCGTAGACGCTGGCATGGCTGCCCGACAGAATGATGCCCTTGAGCGAGCCATCGCGCGCATACGCCCGCAGCCAGTCGTCGGTCACATCGCAGGGATGCACCTCGCAGAACACATGCGCCTCGCGGATGCGGCGGGCAATCAGCTGCGTAACCTGCGAACCGAAATCAAGAATGAGAATTTTCTGGTGCATAAAACGAGTCACTTAGAAACAATCTGTCCGGCGATAGTGCCTTACCTCAGGAACACCGTGGAACCGGCTTTGCCGGGCCACTGGTGTTGCCCCCTGCAAGGGGGAAAGCGGCCACACGCAGTGGGCAAGCCGGGGGGGGTGCCTTATTCAGCCCTGTAGTTGGGCGCTTCTTTGGTGATCTGCACGTCATGCACATGGCTTTCGCGAATGCCGGCCGTGGTGATCTCCACAAATTCTGCCTTGTCCTGCATGTCGGCAATGGTGGCGCAGCCGCAGTAGCCCATGCTGGCACGCAGGCCACCAGCCATCTGGAACACGATGGCGACCATGGAGCCCTTGTAGGGAACCCGGCCTTCGATGCCCTCAGGAACCAGCTTGTCGGCGTTCGGGTTGCCGGTGCTGGACTCCTGGAAGTAGCGGTCCGCACTGCCCTGCTGCATGGCGCCTATGCTGCCCATGCCGCGGTAGCTCTTGTAGCTGCGGCCCTGGTACAGAATGACTTCGCCCGGTGCCTCTTCGGTACCGGCAAACATGCCACCCATCATCACCGTGCCAGCGCCGGCTGCAATCGCCTTGGAGATATCGCCGCTGTAGCGCACGCCGCCGTCGGCTATCAAGGGCACGCCGGTGCCGCGCAAGGCAGTGGCCACGTTGTCGATGGCGGTAATTTGGGGCACACCCACACCCGCCACGATGCGCGTGGTGCAGATGGAGCCCGGGCCGATGCCGACCTTGACCGCATCGGCTCCGGCTTCCACCAGGGCCAAGGCCGCTGCGCCGGTGGCGATATTGCCGCCCACCACGTCGATCTGCGGAAAGTTCTGCTTGACCCAGCGCACGCGCTCGATCACACCCTTGCTGTGGCCGTGTGCCGTGTCCACCACGATGGCGTCCACTCCGGCACGCACCAGGGCTTCAACACGCTCTTCTGTGCCCTCGCCCACACCGACGGCCGCGCCCACGCGCAGGCGGCCGGTGGCGTCACGCGCCGCATTCGGGAAGTTGAGCTGCTTGGTAATGTCCTTGACGGTAATGAGTCCCTTGAGTTCAAAGGCGTCATTCACCACCAGCAGGCGTTCCAGCTTGAATTTATTCAGAAGCGCCTTGGCAGCTTCCGGCGTCGTGCCATCGGGCACCGTGATCAGGCGCTCGCGCGGCGTCATGATTTCGCGCACCGTCTGGTCGTAACGGGTTTCAAAGCGCAAGTCACGGCCGGTCACAATGCCAACCACCTTGCCGCCTTCACACACCGGGAAGCCGGACACGCCCAGCTTGTCCGACAGTGCCATCACCTGGCGCACCGTGGTGTCGGGGGTGATGACCACCGGGTCGCGCAGCAAACCCGACTCGTAGCGCTTGACCTTGAGGACTTGCGCGGCCTGTTCGGCCACGGTAAGGTTTTTGTGCACGATGCCGATGCCGCCTTCCTGCGCAATCGCGATGGCCAGTCTGGCCTCGGTCACGGTATCCATCGCGGCAGAAACCAGCGGCAGATTCAGGGCGATATTGCGGGAGAAACGGGTGGCGAGAGAGGTGTCCTTGGGGAGGACTTGGGAGAACGCTGGAACCAACAACACATCGTCGAAGGTCAGCGCTTTTCCGAGAAGGCGCATGTCAAAGCTCCAAAAGGCAAATTGTACCCGCCAGTGCCCTGACCGAAAGCCGCGCGGGACGCTACACTGCGCCCATGAAAATAATTCCTGTCGTTCTGGCCCTGGCCCTTTTCGGTGTCTACAGCTCCGCCATCGCCCAGTGGCAATGGGTCGACAAGGAAGGCCGCAAGGTCTACAGCGACCGCGCACCACCGCCCGACATCCTGGACAAGGACATCCTCAAGCGCCCCAACGGCGCGGCCAAGGCGGCCGCCTTGGCCGCCAAAGAAGCGGCCCCGGCCGTCTCCTCCGGCGCAGCCGCCCCGGTTGCTGCGGCCAGCGTACCCGCGCTGGGCGTGGACAAAGACCTGGAGGCCAAACGCAAGGCGGCACTGGATGCCGAAGCCGCCAAACGCAAGGCAGAGGAAGAGCGCGTCAACAAGACCAAGGCCGAGAATTGCAAGCGGGCCAAGCAGGCCAAGGCCACATTGGACTCCGGCGTGCGCCTGTCACACCCCAATGCAGCCGGCGAATCGGAAGTCATGGACGATGCCACGCGCGCTGCCGAATTGCGGCAAGTCCAGATGTCTATCGAAAACGAGTGCAAATAGGCGCTGCAACGCAGGCGCAGACC
>CANBTQ010000311.1 GCA_947372425.1 Comamonadaceae bacterium
CAAACCCAACAATCGGGTTAACCCCAAGCAGGCTAAAATCGAGAGCTTGACTGAAAGACCCTCATGGCACGCACTCTGTACGACAAGCTCTGGGACGAACACGTCGTCCATACTGAAGAGGATGGAACAACGGTTCTCTACATCGATAGGCACCTGGTTCACGAAGTAACCAGCCCGCAGGCGTTTGAAGGTCTACGGCAAGCTGGACGCAAGGTGTGGCGGGTCAGCTCCATCGTCGCCACCGCCGACCACAACACGCCCACCACCGGCTGGGAGCGCGGCTACGACGGCATTACCGACCCGACCAGCAAAGAGCAGGTCACCACGCTGGACCACAACATCAGCGAGTTCGGCTCGGCTGCCTACTTCCCCTTTCTGAGCAAGCGCCAGGGCATTGTTCACGTCATAGGCCCGGAAAACGGCGCCACCCTGCCCGGCATGACCGTGGTCTGCGGCGACTCGCACACCTCCACCCACGGCGCCTTTGGCGCGCTGGCGCACGGCATCGGCACCAGCGAGGTCGAGCACGTGATGGCCACGCAAACCCTGCTGGCCAAGAAAGCCAAGAACCTGCTGATCAAGGTCGAAGGCAGCATCCCCAAGGGCTGCACCGCCAAGGACATTGTGCTGGCCATCATCGGCAAGATCGGTACAGCAGGCGGCACCGGCTACACCATCGAATTCGGTGGCTCTGCCATCCGCGCCCTGTCCATGGAAGGCCGCATGACAGTCTGCAACATGGCCATCGAAGCTGGTGCCCGTGCCGGTCTGGTGGCGGTGGACGACAAGACCATTGACTCCGTCAAAGGCCGCCCCCTGTCACCCGGCGCCAATGCCGCCACCCCCGAAGCTGCTGCCGTCGAATGGGACCAGGCCGTGGCCTACTGGAAGACCTTGCACAGCGACGCCGATGCCCGCTTTGACAGCGTGGTGGAGCTGGATGCATCGACCATCGTGCCGCAAGTCACCTGGGGCACCTCGCCCGAGATGGTGCTGGGAATTGACGCCAGCGTGCCGGATCCGGACAAGGAAAAAGACGCCAACAAGCGCGGCGCGATCGAACGTGCCTTGACCTACATGGGCCTGGAACCCGGCAAACCTTTGAACGATATTTTTGTTGACAAGGTATTCATCGGCTCGTGCACCAACAGCCGCATCGAAGACATACGCGAAGCCGCTGCGGTGGTGAAGAAGCTGGGCCAGAAGGTTGCCAAGAACATCAAGCTGGCACTGGTGGTGCCGGGCTCCGGACTGGTAAAAGACCAGGCCGAGCGCGAAGGCCTGCACGAGATTTTCAAGGCCGCCGGTTTTGAGTGGCGCGAACCCGGCTGCTCCATGTGCCTGGCCATGAACGCGGACCGGTTGGAGCCGGGCGAGCGCTGCGCCTCCACCAGCAACCGCAACTTCGAAGGCCGCCAGGGCGCGGGCGGACGCACGCACCTGGTGAGCCCGGCCATGGCCGCAGCAGCGGCTATCCACGGCCATTTTGTTGACATCCGCAAATTCAGCTAAGGGGCTACGCCATGAAATCACTCTTCACACTCTGCATGGTTGCAGGCCTGCTGTTGGTAGCCGGTTGCAATACCGTCAAAGGCATGGGCCAGGACCTGAAAAAGGCCGGCGAAAAAATTGAAGGCGCAGCACAAAAATGAAAAACTTCACCGTACACCAGGGTCTGGTGGCGCCCATGGACCGCGAGAACGTGGACACCGATGCCATCATCCCCAAGCAGTTCCTCAAATCCATCCGCAAAACCGGCTTCGGCCAGAACCTGTTTGACGAATGGCGCTACCTGGACGCCGGTTTTCCCGGCCAGGACCCTGCCAGCCGCAAACCCAATCCGGACTTTGTGCTGAACCAGCCCCGCTATGCGGGCGCCTCCATTCTGTTGGCGCGCAAGAACTTCGGCTGCGGCTCCTCGCGCGAGCACGCCCCCTGGGCGCTGGACCAGTTTGGCTTTAGAGCCATCATTGCGCCCAGTTACGCCGACATCTTCTTCAACAACAGCTTCAAGAACGGCCTCTTGCCCATTGTGTTGCCAGAAGCCCAGGTGGATACCTTGTTTAGCGAAGCCCTGGCCTTCCCCGGCTACACGCTGACCATTGACCTGGAGCGCCAGGTGGTGGTCAAGCCGCAGGGCGAAGAGTTGCCGTTTGACGTGCAGGGATTCCGCAAGTACTGCCTGCTCAACGGCTTTGACGATATCGGCCTGACCCTGCGCCATGCCGACAAGATCAAAGCCTTTGAAGCCGCGCGACTGGCCACCAAGCCGTGGCTGGCCCGCAGCATGGTGAGCTAAAGACCATGCGCGACGCGTCCTTTGCGCTACTGCCTGAGCCACCCTACTACGCAGTGATTTTTTCCTCGCGGCGCACACCGGGCGATGCAGGTTATGGCGCCATGGGCGAGCGCATGGCCGCGCTGGCACAGGAACAGCCGGGCTTTCTGGGCGTTGAAAGTGCGCGAGACGCGGATGGCTTCGGCATTACCGTGTCCTACTGGACCGACGAGGCCAGCATCCGCGCCTGGAAAAACCATGCCGAGCACCGCATCGCGCAGGAAACCGGCATGCAAGGCTGGTACCAACATTACGAAACGCGCGTCGCCAAAGTCGAACGCGCCTATTCCCTCAAATAACTGGAACACTTATGAAAATCGCAGTACTCCCCGGTGATGGCATCGGCACCGAAATCGTCGCCGAGGCCGTCAAGGTTCTGAAGGTCCTGGACCTGCCGCTGGAAATGGAAACCGCACTGGTTGGCGGCTGCGCCTACGAGGCGCATGGCCATCCCTTGCCGGAATCCACACTCAAGCTGGCCATGGCATCCGACGCCGTGTTGTTTGGCGCGGTGGGCGACTGGAAGTACGACAAGCTGGACCGCCCCCTGCGCCCGGAACAAGCCATTCTGGGTCTGCGCAAGAACATGGGCCTGTTTGCCAACTTCCGCCCAGCGATCTGCTACGCACAGCTGGTGGATGCGTCCAGCCTCAAGCCCGAGCTGATTGCCGGCCTGGACATCCTCATCATCCGTGAGCTGACGGGCGACATCTACTTCGGCCAGCCACGTGGTCGCCGCATTGCCACCGATGGCCATTTTCCCGGTGCCGAGGAAGCTTTTGACACCATGCGCTACAGCCGCCCGGAAATAGAGCGCATCGCCCATGTCGCCTTCCAGGCGGCCCAGAAGCGCAGCAAACGCGTCACCAGCGTGGACAAGAACAATGTGCTGGAGACCTCCCAGCTCTGGAAAGACGTGATGGTCGAGATCGGCCAGCAGTACCCCGACGTGGCACTCGACCACATGCTGGTGGACAACGCCGCCATGCAGCTGGTCAAGGCGCCCAAGAAGTTTGACGTGCTGGTCACGGGCAATATGTTTGGCGACATTCTGTCTGACGAAGCTTCCATGCTGACGGGTTCCATCGGCATGCTGCCTTCGGCCAGCCTGAACAGCAAGGGCCAGGGCCTGTATGAGCCCAGCCATGGCAGCGCGCCCGACATCGCCGGCAAAGGCATTGCCAACCCCCTGGCCACCATTCTGAGTGCGGCCATGATGCTGCGCTTCAGCCTGAACCAGGAAGCTGCCGCGCTGCGCATTGAGGCCGCGGTGCAAAAGGTGCTGGAGCAAGGACTGCGCACCGGCGACATCTGGAGCGAAGGCACGACCAAGGTCAGCACCGTGCAAATGGGCGACGCCGTGGTCAAGGCACTGTAAGCCGTGCACTTACAATACCCGTCATGCAACACAGCCACAGCCCCAACGCCCAGCGGATTTCCGTTTGCGTATTGGCGTGCGTTCGCGTTGCAGCGGCGGGGTCCATTGTGACCAAAACCATTACCGGCTGACACAGCCCGGTTCGTCGCGCCCCTACCGGCCAGACGAGCCG
>CANBTQ010000312.1 GCA_947372425.1 Comamonadaceae bacterium
GGCATGCCGCTGGCCACGCCCATCACGAAGTTGACCTCGGGCACGCCGCTGAACATGCCGGCCTTCAGGTACATGGACACGCTGCGCAGGATGCCGACATCGAAGCACTCGAACTCGGGGTGGATGTGCAGCTCGTTCATCACGTCCAGAAACTGCTGCACCTTGGATACCGGATTGTCGAAGACCATGGGCGGCCAGGCCCACTGCCCATCGTCCTTGAGCTTGAGGTAGTTCAGGCTGCCGGCATTGCAGGCGGCAATCTCGGGTTGGACGCGGCGTATGCAGGCCAGCGGGCCGGAGATGTCCTTGCCGATGACGCCGGTGGTGAGGTTGATGATGACGCCGGGGCAGGCCGCGCGGATGGCGGCCACCACGGCTTCGGCCACATCCGGGTCCCACGAGGGCATATGGCCCATACCCTCCTCCTGCATGCGCAGGTGCACGTGCATGATGCTGGCCCCCGCGTTGAAGGCATCGCGCGCCTCGGCTGCCATCTGTGCCGGCGTGACGGGCACCGGGTGTTGCCGGGGGTTGGTGAGCACGCCGGTCAGGGCGCAGGTGAGTATGGCTTTGTCCATGTTCAGTCCTTGGCAGCTTCGGTGCTTGCGAGGTCCAGCTCCACCAGCAGCGCGGCCGATACCACCTGCTCCCCCGCGCGGGCATGTATGGCCCGCACCGTGCCGGCAGCCTGGGCGCACAACCACATTTCCATCTTCATGGCTTCCACGCACAACAGGCGCTGGCCGGCGTGCACCATGTCGCCGGGCGAGACCAACACCTGTGCCAGCGTGCCGGCCACTGGCGCGAGGGCACGGCTGGCATCCTGCACGGCACCGGTGCCGGGAAAGGCCGACACCTCTTCAAACACCAGGCTGCCGGCGCCGATGGCCAGATGCAGCGTGGCGTCTGTGCGCAAGGCAATGGCGCTGCCTTGCACGCCAGCACACGTGTAGCGCAGGTCGCCGTCGGTCCAACGGTGTATCTGGATTTCGGTTTCAACCGCATCCAGCCAGACGCGGATCTGGCCATCGTCGCCAGCGCACACCCGCAACCCGCGCACCTGGTGTCCGCACTGCAGACACAATCCGTATGCCGCCACACTGCCTGGCCGCCAGCCCGCCTCGGCACGCCAGACCAGCGCAGCCGCGGCCAGGGCCCAGGCTTCATCGCCCACAGTGGGCGGTGCGAACAGGCCATCGCCCTGCGCCTGCCAGTGGTCCAGCGACTCCGTGCTCAGGGTGGCTTGCCGCACCTCCGCGCGGCCCAGCAGCGCATGCAGAAAACCGGCGTTGTTCTTCAGGCCCAGCAAGGGGCTGCGGGCCAGCGCGGCACGCAGCCGGCGCAGGGCATCGTCGCGGTCGCGGCCATGCACGATGATCTTGGCAACCATGGGGTCGTAATACGGTGACACCACGCTGCCCTGGCGGATGCCGTCGTCCACGCGGATGCCCGGCTGCAAAGCGCGCTGCGGCTGCCACCAGCGCACCAGACCGGTCTGGGGTGCAAAAGCGTTGTACGGGTCTTCGGCATACAGGCGCACTTCGATGGCGTGGCCGGTGAACGTGATGGCGTCCTGCTGCAAGGGCAAGGGCTCGCCTGCAGCCACGCGCAGTTGCCACTCCACCAGGTCCAGCCCGGTAAGCATCTCGGTAACCGGATGCTCCACCTGCAGGCGTGTATTCATCTCCAGAAAATAGTGGCGCAGCTTGGCATCCACCATGAACTCCACCGTGCCGGCACCCTGGTAACCCACGGCGCGCGCGGCGGCCACGGCATCGCGCCCCATGGCGGCACGCAGCGCGGGGGTCACGATGGGTGAAGGACTTTCCTCCATCACCTTCTGGCGGCGGCGCTGCGCCGTGCAGTCGCGCTCGCCCAGGTGCACCACATGGCCCTGGGCGTCGGCAAAGATCTGAATCTCGATATGGCGGCCGCCCGTGATCAGCCGCTCCAGCATCAGCGTGCCGTCGCCAAAGGCGCTGAGGGCTTCACGCCGCGCGCCATCGATGCCGGTCTGCAGTTCGTCCGCCGTGTGCACCAGACGCATGCCCCGGCCGCCACCACCCGCCACGGCTTTCACCAGCAAAGGAAATCCCAGGGCCAGCGCCTCGGCCCGCAGCACCGCATCACTTTGATCCGCCCCCAGATAGCCGGGCGCGCAGGGCACGCCGGCCTCCAGCATGCGGCGCTTGGCCAGTGCCTTGTTGCCCATGGCCGCAATGGCCGCCGCGGGCGGCCCGATGAACACCAGACCCGCATCCCAACAGGCCTGCGCAAAATCCGCGTTCTCGCTCAAAAAGCCATAGCCAGGGTGCACGGCGTCGGCCCCGGTCTTGCGGGCGGCTTCCAGCAGCGCCTGCACATGCAGATAGGACTGGGCGGCCGGCGCGGCGCCGATATGCACCGCTTCATCGGCCAGCGCCACATGCGGGGCATGGGCATCGGCGTCGCTGAACACGGCCACCGTCTGGTAGCCCAGCATGCGTGCGCTGCGGATGATGCGGCAGGCGATCTCGGCCCGGTTGGCCACCAGTATTTTTGAAAAGCTCATGGCACGGCCCACCGGGGTTTGCGTCTTTGCATAAAGGCCGTAATGCCCTCCAGCCCCTCGGCGCCGGAGGTGGAGGCCGAGAACACGCGGGCAGCCTCACAGACCAAGTCCTGCGCCCCCGCATGGCAGGCCGTGGCCATCAGCGCCTTGGTGGCGGCCAGCGCCTGCGGTGCGCAGGCCAGGATGTCGCGCAGCACGGCGTCCAGGGCGGTGCCCAGGGTGCTGGTGCCGCTGACGCTGTGTACCAGCCCGATGTGCAGGGCAGCCGCAGCGTCGAGTTTGCCGCCGGTCACCGCCAGGCGTTTGGCTTGGGAATAGCCCAGGCGCTCCACCAGAAACGGGGCAATCTGCGCCGGCACCACGCCCATGGAAGTCTCGGGCAGCCGGAACACCGCCGTGTCGCTGGCGATGGCCACATCGGCCACGCAGGCCAGGCCCACACCACCACCCATCACCGTGCCCTCCAATACCGCCACCACGGCCAGGGGCGTGCGCGCATAGGCCAGGCACAGTTCACCAAACCGGGCGTTGACGTCGGCCACCGGATCGCTGCCGCCTGGCGCGTTCAGGGCGCGCATGCGGGCGGCGGAAAGGTCCTTGAGATCTGCGCCGGCGCAGAAGTGGCCCTGCGCACCCCGCAAAACCACCACACGCACGGCCTGCTCGCTGCCTGCACTGCTTTCAGCCTCGGCCAGGGCTTGCCGCAACTCCGCCACCATCTGCAAGGACATGGCATTGCGCAGCGCAGGCCGGTTCAAGGTGATGTGCAGCACCGGGCCTTGCTGCTCGACCAGCAGGGTTTCAAAGTCCGTCATCGGGCGGCCTTGCCCGGCAGCGTGCCCTCGAGCTTGCAGATGATGCCGAGCATGATTTCGTCGGCACCGCCGCCAATCGAGATCAGGCGGCTATCGCGGTAGGCCTGCGAGATGGGGTTGTCCCAGGTGAAGCCCATGCCGCCCCAGTACTGCAGGCAGGAGTCGGTCACTTCGCGACTCAAGCGTCCACATTTAAGCTTGGCCATGGAAGCCAGTTTGGTGACGTCCTTGCCGGAGACATAGGCTTCGACTGCACGGTAGGTGAGCGAGCGCAAGGCCTCGACCTCGCAGCGCAGTTCGGCTAGGCGAAAGTGCACGACCTGGTTGTCCAGAATGGATTTGCCAAAGGCCTTGCGCTCGCGCGTGTAGGCGATGGTCTGGTCAATCAGGCGGTCCAGGCTGCGCAGCGAGCCGGCCGCGCCCCACAGACGCTCTTCCTGGAACTGCAGCATCTGGAAGGTAAAGCCCATGCCCTCCTG
>CANBTQ010000313.1 GCA_947372425.1 Comamonadaceae bacterium
GGGGCCGCGTTTTCCCTTGGGGCGGCCCGGCGGAAAAACATGAGCCCCCAAGAACACCACTGAAAGCCCCCCATGCTGGACCGCATCAAAGCCTCCCTGCCATCACTGGCACCTGCAGAACAGCGGGTGGGCAAGCTGTGCCTGGCCGATCCGCGCGTGTTTGCCAAACTCCCGGTCAGCGAACTCGCCGACCGGGCCCATGTCAGCAAACCGACGGTGGTGCGCTTTTGCCGCAGCGTGGGCTATGACGGCCTGTCTGACTTCAAGCTCAAACTTGCGGGCACGGTGAACGAGGGCGTGCCCTTCATTCACCGCAGCGTGGACGCCGATGACAAAACCAGCGACGTCATGGTCAAAGTCATCGACAACACGGTGGCGGCCTTTTTGAAGTACCGCAACGATGCCAGCAGCATGGCGATTGAAAAAGCGGTAAACGCCCTGGTGGAGAGCTACACCGCGGGCAGGCAGATCCAGTTTTTTGGCGTGGGCAACTCGGGCGTGGTGGCGCTGGACGCACAGCACAAGTTCTTCCGGCTGGGCATCAACACCAACGCCTACAGCGACGGCCACATGCAGGTCATGAGCGCGTCCATTCTGGGTGCCGGTGACTGCGTGGTGGTGATCAGCAACTCGGGCCGCACGCGCGACCTGATGGATGCCTGTGACATTGCGCGCAAGAACGGCGCCACCACCATCGTCATCACCGCCAGCGGCTCACCCCTGGCCAGTGCCGGCCACATCCACCTCAGTGCCGACCACCCCGAAGGCTTTGACAAATACAGTCCCATGGTCTCGCGCCTCTTGCACCTGATGATCATCGACATCCTGGCCACCTGCGTGGCGCTGCGCATAGGCGGCGGCAAACTGCAGCCGCTGCTGAGCGAGATGAAGCACAACCTGCGCAACAAACGCTACGCCTGATAGACCCGGGCAGTCCCGTCCCCCAACAACAAAGGCCACCGGGCTAACAAGCCGGTGGCCTTTGTTGTTGCGCTCATGTTTCACGCACACCAGGTAAAAAGCCCCGCTGCATTGCTGCAACGGGGCTTTTCCTAATTCAATCTAATGCTGGCTTGCGCCAGCGTTAAATCAGAACGAGTGGTCGATGTACAGACGTGTGTCGGTGCTACGGGTAGCAGCAGCAACAGTTGCTTCGTACGAACGGTAGTTAGCGATCAGCTGGGTACGCTTGCTCAGAGCGTAAGCAGCGCCCAGGCCGTAACCGGACTTGGTGCCTTCTGCACCGGAGGATGCAGTAGCAGCAGCGCCGGCCAGGTCAGTCTTGTGGCTACCGAAGCTCAGAGCCAGTGTCAGAGCGCCCAGGGGAGCGTTAGCACCCAGGAACGTGTCAGTCACGGTACCAACGGAACGCTTGCTGGATTCGATACCAAAGCCGATCTTGGCAACGCCCAGATCGTAGTTGGCGGAACCGCGGGTCACGTTAACTTTGGAGTCAACAGAACCGTCGGTTTGGTTGTCGTACGAACCGAAGCCAACGTTGGCGGTCAGAGCACCGGCAGCGTAGGTAGCGTCGATCAGGTTACGGCGCTGAGCGCTGGAACCAGTGGAGCCAACGCCTTCACCCAGGCCAGCAGCGGCTTCCAGGTGTTGCAGGCCAACAGACACGGGGCCGAAGGCCTTGGTGTACTGGATGCGGTCGCCGTTGGACTTGGCAGCTTGGATCTTGCTGTCCAGGTCGATCCAGGCCGGGTCGCCAGCGTTAGCCAGGCCATTGCCCAGGTAGTTGCCGTTTTCCATGGTGGCCAGCATCAGCTTGCCGAATGCGCCATCAATGGTGATGTTAGCGTCTTGACCGGAAGTGGGGCCGCCCACGCCGTCGCCGGAACGGTCAGCACCGTCGATGCCCATCTTCACGGAAACCTTGGTGCCGCCACCCAGGTCTTCGGAAGCTGCGAAGTTGATGTTGGAGTAGTCAACGCCGAAACCGGAGCTGTCAGCGCCAGAAACGGAAGTGGCCTTGTAGCCCCATGTGAATTCGCCGGTCATGGTGACTTGAGCGAAGGAAGCGCCAGAAGCAGCCAGAACTGCCAGTGCAACGAGAGTCTTTTTCATTTAGAAATTCTCCAAGGTTAAACAAAGGGCTCCAGGTGGAACCCCGGGCCAACCTCCTAGATCAAGGAAGTTGGATGTATTGCACCAGAGCAGGAGGGGTTTGGCAAAGGAAAGCCGCAATTAAAGCGCGGCACAGCCTGCTTTCGTTGCAATGCTGCAACAGAAGTGATGCCGCGCTCATAGCAAGCGTCTCATCTACACTCATCGGCAACACCGGGAAACACTTAACTATGGACGCTCTGTTTATTGCAGCCGACACAGCCTTGCGCACTTTGTTTGCCAAGCCGCGCGCATCGTCTGCCTGCCCTACCCTGCCAGAAGGCCCCACGGAACTGGACGATGCGCAGCGCCGCCAGGCGGCCGGCTTGATGCGGGTGAACCATGTGGGGGAAGTCTGTGCGCAGGCGCTGTATGCAGCGCAGGCACTTGCCACGCCGAACGCACAGCTGCGCGCCCAGTTCAACAAGGCCAGTGCCGACGAGTTGGACCATCTGGCCTGGACGGCTGAGCGCCTGCAGGAGTTGGGCGCGCGGCCGTCCATCCTGAATCCGCTGTGGTACGCGGGGGCTTTTGGCCTGGGCTTATTGGCCGGACGCCTGGGTGACGCCATCAGCCTGGGCTTTGTGGTGGAGACCGAACAGCAGGTGGGCGCGCACTTGAAAGGCCATCTGGACACCCTGCCCGCGGGCGATCACGCCTCGCGTGCCATCGTGGCCCAGATGGTTGACGATGAAATGCGCCATGCCCATGAGGCACAAGCCGCCGGCGGCGTGGACTTGCCCCAACCGGTCAGGCAGATGATGCGCGCTGCGGCCAAGGTGATGACCACCGTGGCCGAGCGCATTTAGTTCACACCGGCAATCAGGCTTCCACCAGATCAAAACTGGTGCTGATTTCCGCCGTCTTGGCCAGCATGATGCTGGCCGAGCAGTACTTCTCGTGGCTCATGGCGATGGCGCGCTCCACGGCAGCGGCAGGCAGGCCCTTGCCGCTGACGGTGAAGTGCATATGGATCTTGGTGAACACCTTGGGATCGACTTCCGCACGTTCGGAGGTGAGCTTGACGCTGCAGCCTTGCACGTTGTGGCGACCGCGCTTGAGGATCAGCACCACGTCATAGGCGGTGCAACCACCGGTACCCGCCAGCACGGTTTCCATGGGGCGCGGCGCCAGGTTCTGGCCACCGTTCTCCGGCTTGGCTGCATCGGGCGCGCCGTCCATAGCTATGGTGTGGCCACTGCCGGTTTCCGCCACAAAACCCATGCCGGAGCGTGTACCCAAAGCGCCGGTCCAGCTGACTGTGCATTCCATGTTGTTCATCCTTTTAGTGCGGCACACATTGGCGCCAAATGAGGCGGGATTATCATGCAAGGCTGTACTGAGCACGCTATGACCACCGCCAAACGCAAACACCTCACCCCCGCCGACTACCTGAAAAAGATCCTGACCGCCCGCGTCTATGACGTGGCCAAGGAGTCCGCACTGGAGCCCGCCAAGATCTTGAGCAAGCGCATCCACAACCATGTGCTGCTCAAGCGCGAGGACCAACAGTCGGTACGCAGCTTCAAGCTGCGAGGTGCCTACAACAAGATGGCGCACCTCTCGCCCGAGCAGTTGAAGAAGGGCGTGATCTGCGCCTCGGCCGGCAACCATGCGCAGGGTGTGGCGCTGAGCGCGACCAAGCTGGGCACGCGCGCTGTGATCGTCATGCCCACCACCACACCGCAAGTGAAGGTGGATGCGGTGCGCGGCTTTGGTGGCGAGGT
>CANBTQ010000314.1 GCA_947372425.1 Comamonadaceae bacterium
CGGTGTGCCCGGGCCTGCCTAGCCGCGCATGTCAGCTTGAGCTCACTCGAGCGGCTGCGCCTGGCGCAGCAGGAAATCGGCCAGTTGCATGTCGGTTCCCTGAATGTGTTGCGTGAGCCAGGTGCGCAAAAAGTCGAACAGCGTCTCGACCGAAATGCCATTGCCACGGGACATCTCTGTTTGCATGTCCGCAACCGCGCTGGCGAACGCGCGATGTTGTAGCCGATGTATGGTGTTCTGCTCCGGTTCGCCGGCCTGGTAGCCGTACCGAATGGCCAACTCCTCTTCGGTTTCAAAGTGGTACAGCGCGTAGCTCATGAGGTCACGCACTATCCGCTTGATGGATTCGGTTGTGGACTGGGATTGCAGCAGTTCGTGGGCTTCATTGCACATATCGACCAGCACACGGTGTTGCTCATCAATGCTGGTGATGCCTGTGAGCAAACCGGGCCCCCAGGGTATGAATTTTTCAGTAGAGTTCATGGTGTTAGCTTATGCAAGTCGGGCAAGGTAAATGTGCTTATCCATCCGGGTAGGTCTGTAGCGGGCATGGGTTTGGCTGCGACGTAGCCCTGAATGGTGAAGCAGCCCATGTCAAGCAGCTCTTTTGCTTGGAACCAGGTTTCCACACCCTCGGCCACCACTTCGCATTCAAAGGCTTCGGCCATTGCCACAATGCCTTTGACAATCGCCCGGCTGCCGTTGACCTGATCTAGGTCGCTGACAAAACTACGGTCCACCTTCAGCGTGTTCGCAGACAGTTGCTTCAGGTAGGTCAGTGTGG
The DNA here is from genome assembly GCA_947372425.1 of Comamonadaceae bacterium. Lineage (GTDB taxonomy): Bacteria > Pseudomonadota > Gammaproteobacteria > Burkholderiales > Burkholderiaceae_C > Allorhodoferax. The sequence continues at coordinate 785 of CANBTQ010000314.1, forward strand.
AATAGCCGGTGCCAAAGTCGTCCAGCGCAAAGCGGATGCCAAGCGCCTGGCACTCGGCAATCAGTGCCACGGCGCGGGGTAGATCGTCGAGTGCCGAGGATTCCAGAATTTCTATCTCCAGGTGGCTGGTGGACAGCCCCGGCATGGTGCCCAGCGCACGCACCATCTTTTCGGCAAAGTCATCCGACTGGAGCTGGTAGGGACTCATATTCAGGCTCAGCGGAATATGCATGCCCTGGCTCTGCCATTGCGCCAGGATGCGCACACCTTCTTGCAGGACCCAGTCGTCAAAGGCCAGCGACAAGGCCTTTTTGTCTGCCATCAGAGGCAAAAATTCCGCCGGCGAAATCAGTCCCCTTATCGGATGCATCCAGCGCAACAAGGCCTCGGCCCCCACGGTGGACCCCGTGCGCAAGTCAATCTTGGGTTGCACGTAGAGCTGGAACTCATTGCTTTGCAACCCTTTTTCCAACCGGTTGATGGCGGCTGCATAGCCGCGCTGACGGTGGTCCAGGTTGACATCAAAGCGGGTGATGCGGTTTTTGCCGGCATCCTTGGACGAATACATGGCCATGTCGGCGTGGCGCAACAGCCCGTCGGTCTGCACATCGTCTTCCGGGAACAGGGTGTAACCAATGCTGCCCGTCACCGAGCCAAATTTGCCCAGCCCCACGCTCACGGGCTTGCTCACATGTTCCAGCACCCTTTGCAGCGTGTGCAGGCAGTCGGCATCGGACGCCACATCCGCCAGCACCATGACGAATTCATCACCGCCCACGCGGGCAACCGTGTCGGTGCCCCGCAGCGCGCCCAGTATGCGTTTGCCGATATCAACCAATACGCGGTCGCCGGCTTCGTGCCCATGGGTGTCGTTGATGGCCTTGAAGCCATCCAGGTCCAGGGCAACCACCGCCATGGTCTCGGCATTGCGCCGCGCACCCGCTATCGTTTGCGCCAAGCGGTCTGCCAGCAAGGATCGGTTGGGCAAGCCTGTCAACTCATCGTAGTGGGCTTGCCGCTCCAGTTGGTCCTTGTAAACCTTGATCTCGGTGATATCGGAACACAGGCCCACGTATTGGTTGATGTTGCCCTTGTTGTCCCGCAGCGCGGAAATGGTCAGCATGGCCGCATACAGATTGCCGCCTTTGTGGCGGTTCCAGATTTCGCCTTGCCAGATGCCGCTTTGGCCCAAGGCGTTCCACATGTCCGCGTAGAACTCTGCGCCTTGCTTGCCGGATTTCAGAATGCGATGGTCCTGGCCCAACAGCTCGTCTTCCGCATAACCGGTAATGGCACAAAAAGCCGGGTTGACGCGCTGAATGGTGCCCTGTGCATCGGTCAGTGCAATGCCCTCGTGCGACTCATGAAAGACCCGGGCCGCCATGACCAGCTGCTCGTTGATTTGCACCAGCCTTGTCAGCGCCTGTTGTCGCGTACTGATGAGCAGTGCAATCTCGGCCGCCATGGCGTTGAACTGCGTACCGATGTGCTGCAATTCGTCACGGGTATTGAGCTCCACACGCTGCTCAAAATTGCCGGCGGCAAACTGATGCATGGATGCCTGCAGGCGCAGGATATTGCCGGTTACAGACCGGTAGACCCCGACCACCAGATACAGCAGCAGCAAGAGCAGGCCACAGGTCAGGACCAAGGTGTCTACGATTTCGCGTTGCAAGCGCACTTGCCGCTCGTGCAGCAGCTGGTCCAGCGAGGCATGAAAGGTATCAAACAATTCGCCGTAAATGGCGTCGATGGAGCGGGTGACACTCGAAAAATACACTTCGGGGGTCATGGTGAAAAGGGAATTCAGCGTTTGATCGGTCGCAATCTGTGAAAAGTTGGATGCCGCCTCGGCAATCGCTTCCCCCGAACGCTTGAGCTTCTGGTCGTAGGCCGGGCTGTGCTGGCGCACACGCAGCAACTGGGCCTGGGCCATGCGCAGGGTGCTTTGAAAGTCTGCAATCAGGTACAGCAGCTCAAAGCGGCGCTCCTGGGAGATGTGGTGGTCCGCCAGGATACCGGTGCCATAGGCCCGGATTTGGCCCAGGCGCTCCAGCACGGCCGGCAAATGGGATACGGTGATATCCACCAGATAGTGGGTGTTGATCTCGCTGTCCAGAATCATGCCGCTGCTGTCGGCCACATGGATTTCCAGCTTGAGCAAGCGCTCGATCAGCCTGCTGTGCCAGGCAAAATTGTCTGCAACCGCCAGGCCCCGCCCTTGGGCCAGAATGCGGTCCCAGGCAGCCTCGATCTCGGCGGTGTCCCCGCTCATGCTGCGCACCGTGCCCAGCACGCCCATCAGGTGGCGAAAGGATGCATCGGTTTCCGTGTCCTTTTTCGACAGTGCATCGGCCATGGCCTTGTTGCCACCCACCACCGCGGCCGACAGGCCCCGGTGCTGCTGCACCAAGCGCACGGTGTGGGAAATTTGGGCAATCAGTTCGTTGCCTTGGTGCTCACCATCCAGGCGCAACTTGGCAGCCGAGAACTGGGAGTGCAGCGCCAACAGCAAAACGCCCGATGCGCAAGTAAACACCAGCCCCAGAAGCAAGAACTTCTGCCGGAAATTGAGGCGCTCCATCAGCCACACTGCAGGCCTGAACACGTTGTGCACGCCGCGAGCGGTTTTTATATAGTTGTTTTCCATCCCACTGTGCATTCTTACCCAATGGCAGGCACTAGTCGACATTTCAATGCTGACTTTGTGCACGCCAATCCACCCGGCACATGCCACCGGCCTTGGGCATCGTCGCTACCGCAACAAGGTCTCTCGGGCCCGGCCGGCCCGGGCCCGTCAGCGGGATGCGAAAATAGCGGCCTCCGTGGCGGGCCCGGTCCATGATCAAATAGCACCCCTCGCCCCACGCTCCTATCAGCCCGAAAGCTTTTACAAATGCCCCAATACCGCTCCAAGACCTCCACCGCCGGCCGCAACATGGCAGGTGCCCGCTCGCTGTGGCGTGCCACCGGCATGAAGGACGGCGACTTCGACAAGCCCATCATCGCCGTGGTCAACAGCTTCAC
>CANBTQ010000315.1 GCA_947372425.1 Comamonadaceae bacterium
GCTTATGCGCACCAATCTGCCGGTCACCCAGCATGCCTTCAGCTTTCCAGCCGACCAGACGCTGGTCTCGGTAACCGATCTCAAAGGCCGCATCACCTACTGCAATGCAGCGTTTACCGCGGTCAGCGGATTCGAGCAGGCCGAGCTCCTGGGCCAGTCGCACAACATCGTGCGCCACCCCGACATGCCCGAAGAGGCGTTTCGCGATATGTGGGCCACCATCCAATCCCGCCGCCCCTGGACCGGTCTGGTCAAAAACCGGCGCAAAAATGGCGACCACTACTGGGTCAATGCCAATGCCACGCCCATGCTCGACGGCGACCAGATCACCGGCTATCTGTCGGTGCGCAGCGCGCCTTCGCGCGAAGCCGTGGCCGGGGCAGAGGCCCTGTATGCGCACATGCAGTCTGACGCTGCAGCCGGCCGGCAGACTTATTTTTTGAAGCACGGACAGGTACTGCGCAGCGGCCTGGCCGGGAGCCTGCAGCGTCTACTCAATCCGGGTCTGATTACCCGCCTGGGACTGTTGCAGGCCGTGCTGGCGCTGGGTGTGTTGGGGCTGGTGGGACTGGGCACGCCGCTGGCACTGCTGGCGCTGACGCTGGCCGGTGCGGCGGGGCTGACGCTGTGGGCCACCTGGGCCTCGGCGGTGCAGCCGCTGGCCCGGCTGGTGGAAGACGCCAACCACCTGGCAGCCGGTGACCTGGCGCACGCCGTCAACGTGGGAGGCCGCGGCTTTGTCGGGCAGTTGCAGCAGGCACTGAACCAGATGTCGATGAACCTGCGCACCGTGGTCAGCGATGTGCGCGACTCCATTGAAGAGCTCAACACCTCGGTGCGCGAAATTGCCGACGGCAATGAAGACATGTCGGCCCGTACCGAATCGCAGGCCAGCAACCTCGAGCAGACCGCAGCGTCGATGGAAGAGATCAACAGCACGGTGCAGTCCAGTGCGGCCTCGGCGGCGCGCGGCCATGAACTGGCTGCCACCACCTCCCACATCACCCACCGCAGCAATGAGGCGGTGCAGTCGGTGGCGCAGACCATGCAGGGCATCTCGAACTCTTCCAGCAAGATCACCGAGATCATTCACCTGATCGAGGGTGTGGCGTTCCAGACCAACATCCTGGCGTTGAATGCCGCCGTGGAAGCGGCACGTGCGGGCGACCAGGGGCGCGGCTTTGCCGTGGTGGCCGCCGAAGTGCGGGCGTTGGCTCAACGCACCACGGCAGCGGCCAAGGAGATCAAGCAGCTCATCGGCGAATCGGCCGAGCGGGTCAGCATGGGCACCGAGCAGACCCATACCGCGCTGGAGCGCATGGGCACGGCGCTGGATGCGGTCAGCCGGGTCAGCACCGTGCTGGAAGAGATCAGCACCGCATCGGGCGAACAACGCCAGGGTATTGCCCAGATCAACGAAGCCATCACGCAGATGGACAGCCTGACGCAACAGAATGCCGCCATGGTCGAAGAACTGGCGGCCACGGCCCGCGCCCTGCAGGGCCAGACCACCGAGGTGGGCAACTCCATGCGCCTGTTTCGCCTGCGTGCCGGCGACCAGACGGTGGCCCAGTTGGATGCCGTGGGCCTGCGCCGTACCGGCAAGGGGCTGCTGCCGGGCTGAGGCACCCGGCGCTTCAAGACGCCTGCGCGCTGCGCCGGCCCCACTGGATGGCCTCAAACCAGACCATGTTGGACAGGCCCAGCCCCACTGCCATCAGCACATCGACGGGCCGCAGCGGCGCAAACTGGAACAGGCCCGACACCCAGGGCTGGTAGAGCGTGAGCGCCAGCAGCGCCGTGGTCACACCGGCCACCATCCACAAGGCCCGGTTGGGCACGCGCAACGAAGCCAGCAGCGAAACACTGCTGCTGCGGTTGGAAAAGATCAGCGCCAGATTGCCCGTGACCAGGGTGCTGAAGGTAAAGGCCCGCGCCGCCGGTTCACTCAACCAGGTGGCGCTCCAGGCATAGGCACCAAGCACCGCCAGCAGCACCACCAGACCTTGCAGCAAGGCCAGCAGCAGCGTGGTACCGGCAAACAGCGGCGCTTGCGGATTGCGCGGCTTGCGCTGCATTACGTCGGCCTCGGACGGCTCGTTCTCAAACACCAGCGAGCAGGCCGGATCGATCACCAGTTCCAGAAACGCAATGTGCAGCGGGAACATCAGCGTGGGCCAGCCCAGCAGCACCGGCAACAGCGCGGCACCGGCAATCGGCACATGCACCGCAAGGATGTAGCTCATGGACTTGCGCAGGTTGTCAAAAATGCGCCGGCCCAGGCGTACCGCGCCCACGATGGAGGCAAAGTTGTCATCCAGCAGCACCAGCGAGGCGGCCTCGCGCGCCACATCGGTGCCACGTCCGCCCATGGCCACACCCACATGCGCGGCCTTGAGCGCGGGCGCGTCATTGACGCCATCGCCGGTCATGGCCACGACCTCGCCATTGGCCTTGAGCGCCTGCACAATGCGCAGCTTTTGCTGCGGCGAGATGCGGGCGCAGACACACACGGTCTGCATGCGTTGCTGCAGTTGCGCGTCACCCAGGGCCTCCAGATCCGTGCCGGTCAGGACCTGGTCGGCAGCCATCACCCCGATCCGCGCAGCGCGCGCAATCGCCTGCGCCGTGGCCGGATAGTCACCGGTAATCATCACCACGCGGATGCCCGCTTCCCGGCATTGCTGCACGGCCTCGGGGATGCCGGCGCGCAGCGGGTCGGCCAGGCCCAGCAGGCCGACAAATTCAAAGGCAAAGTCGTGCGCGATGGCGGGCCATGCGTCGCCGGCGAAGCGCGCCTCGGCCACACCCAGCACGCGCAAGCCCTGCGCGGCCATGGCATCCACCGCGGCGTTCAATCGGGTCTGTGTGGTTGCGTCCAGATGGCACAGGTCGAAGATGGCTTCGGGTGCGCCCTTGGCGGCCACGCTGTGCTTGCCGCCCGCACCCGCACCCACGGCAGCACGCCACACGTGCGACATGGCGCGCAGTTGGGTGGTCAGCGCGTATTCCTGCACCAGGCTCCAGTCGCGGTGCAGATGCTCGGTGCCCTGCAAAAAGTGCTGGCCCAGGCGGTGAAAGGCCTTCTCCATCGGGTCGTAGGGGTCGCTCACGCTGGCCAGAATCGAGTATTCCACCAGGCGGTGAAAGGCCTCGGGCAGCTGGGCGCGGGCGCCATAGTCCACCACCAGGCTGGCACCCGCGGGCCCGGCCTGCCCGGGCACATAGAGCTGCGCCACCGTCATGCGGTTTTCGGTCAGGGTGCCGGTCTTGTCGGCGCACAGTACCGAGGTGGCACCCAGGGTCTCGATGGCGGCAATGCGCCGCGTCAGCACCTGCTGTCTGGACAGGCGCCAGGCCCCCAGCGCGGGGATCACCGTCAGCACCACGGTGAACTCCTGCGGCAGCAGCGCCATGGCCAGGGCAATGCCGGCCAGCAGCGCGGCCAGCCAGTCGCCGCGCAGCAGGCCAAAGGCGGCGATCAGAAACAGGCTGGCGCCCAGCGCAACAAAGGCCAGCACCTTGACCAGTGCGCCCATCTGCAGCTTGAGCGGCGAAGGCGCATGGCCCAGTGACTCCAGCGCGCTGCCGATGCGGCCGATCTCGGTCCGGGCCCCGGTAGCCACCACCCGCGCCAGGCCGTGGCCGCGCACCAGCAGCGTGCCGGAATACAGCCAGGCCTGCCCCTCCCCTCCCGGATGCGAGGGCGCAGCCGGCGTGCCACCGGGTTCGGGCAGCTTGCCCACGGCCACGGCTTCGCCGGTGAGCAGCGACTCGTCCACCTGCACATCACTGCCTTCCAGCAGCA
>CANBTQ010000316.1 GCA_947372425.1 Comamonadaceae bacterium
GGGCAGCGGCTGGGGCGAGCTGACCGAGCGCATTGAAAACCCGGTGCGCATTCCCTATGCCGAGCTGGAAGGTTTTCCGGCCGCTGGCGTGGCCGGGCATGGTGGCGAGCTGTGGCTGGGCCGCATCGGCCGCCACGATGTGGCAGTAATGAGTGGGCGCAAGCACGGCTACGAAACGGGTGCGGTGGACGCCATGCGGGTGCCGTTGCAGGTGTTGCAAGCCCTGGGCTGCCAGGTGCTGGTGCAAACCAATGCGGCAGGCAGTCTGCGCCTAGATCTGCCACCGGCCAGCCTGATGCTGCTGACCGATCACATAAACCTGCCGCAGCGCTCGCCGCTGGTGGGCCAAAGCGGCTCGGAGCGCTTTGTGAGCATGGTCGATGCCTACGACCCGGCGCTGCGCGCGCAGGCCCTGGCCCTTGCAGAACAGAGTGGCACGCCGCTGCACAGCGGCGTCTATGCCTGGGCCTTTGGCCCGCAGTTTGAAACCCCGGCCGAGATCCGCATGATGGCCGCTCTGGGTGCCGACGCTGTGGGCATGAGCACCGTGCCCGAGACCATTCTGGCGCGTTACCTGGGCCTGCGCGTGCTGGCGCTGTCGCTTATCACCAACATGGGTGCGGGCCTCTCGGCCGAGCAGCTCAGCCACGCCCACACCCTGAGCCAGGCCGCGGCCGCCAGCCAGCAGGCCAGCAGCACACTGGCCCACATCCTTGCCAACCTACAACTGGATTAGCCCCATGCCCACCGCATCTGTTACCCCCGCTGGCGCCGCTAGCGCCGTGCTTGCCAAATGGCAGGCCGACCCGCAGGCCACGGCCCGCCTGGCGCTGGCTTGCCTGGACCTCACCAGCCTGAACGACGCCGACACCGAGGCCGACATTGCCCGCCTGTGCGCACGCGCCCAGGGGCCGCATGGCGCGGTGGCTGCGGTCTGTGTCTGGCCGCGTCTGGCGGCCTTTGCGCGCGCGCAGTTGCCGGCCTCGATTGCGGTGGCGGCGGTGGCCAATTTTCCGGATGGCAGCGCCGATGTGGAACGCGCCGTGCGCGAGACCGGCCTCATCGTGCAAAGCGGCGCGCAAGAGGTGGACCTGGTGCTGCCCTATGCCGAGCTGCTGCGCGGCAAAGAGGCTGCGGTGGCCGGCCTGCTGGGCGCCGTGCGCAAGGCCAGCGCCGGGCTGCGCCTGAAGGTGATTCTGGAAACCGGCGTGCTGGCCGATGCCGCGCACATTTTGCGAGCCGCCCACCTCAGTCTGGCCGCAGGGGCCGACTTTCTCAAAACCAGCACCGGCAAAACCCCCGTCAGCGCCACACCCGAGGCCGCGCGCGTGATGCTGTCGGCCATTGCCGCCGACCCGATTGCCTTCGGGCGCGTGGGCTTCAAGCCATCGGGTGGCATCCGCAGCGTAGCCGATGCCGCCCTGTATATCGCTCTGACCGAAGAACTGCTAGGCCCGCAGGCCCTAACACCGCAGCGCTTTCGCATCGGTGCCAGCAGCGTGCTGACCGACATCGAGGCCACGCTGGCCGGCCAGGCCCCTGCAGCCGCTGCGCCAAGCGGCGCTTACTAAGCCATGCTGGCCCAGGAAGTCATTCGCCGCAAGCGCGACGGCCACGCCCTGCGCGAGGACGAGATCGTGGAGTTCGTGGGCGGCCTGGTCACAGGCGCCTGGAGCGAAGGGCAGTCTGCCGCCATGGCCATGGCCATGCTGCTCAAAGGCATGTCGGACGCCGAGACCGTGGCCCTGACCCTCGCCATGACGCGCTCCGGCAGCGTGATGGATTGGCACAGCGCGCAGCTGCCGGGCCCGGTGCTGGACAAACACAGCAGCGGTGGCGTGGGCGACAAGGTCAGCCTGATGCTGGCGCCCATCGTGGCGGCCTGCGGCGGCTTTGTGCCCATGATCTCAGGGCGTGGCCTGGGCCATACCGGCGGCACGCTGGACAAGCTGGAGAGCATCCCCGGCTACCGCATTGCGCCCGAGCCCGCGCAACTGATCCAGGTGCTGCAAAGCGCCGGCTGTGCCATCGTCGGCGCCAGCAACGCACTGGCCCCGGCCGACCGCCGCCTGTATGCCATCCGTGACGTTACGGCCACGGTGGAATCCACCGCGCTGATTACCGCCAGCATCCTGTCGAAGAAGCTGGCTGCCGGCCTGCAGGCACTGGTGATGGACGTTAAAACGGGTAACGGCGCCTTTGCCGCCACCATGCCCGAGGCCCAGGCGCTGGCCCGCTCGCTGGTCAGCGTGGCCAACGGTGCCGGCCTGCCCACGAGGGCCTGGATTACCGACATGAACCAGGTGCTGGGCGACAGCTGCGGCAACGCCCTGGAAGTGCTGGAGGCTGTGGCCTTTTTAAAGGCCGAGCGCCAGGAGCCGCGCCTGCTGGAAGTGACCCGCACCCTGAGTGCTGAGCTGCTGCAGCTCGGCGGCCTGGCCGCAGACATGCCGCAGGCTTTTGTCATGGTGGACGCCGCGCTGTCCAGCGGCCGCGCCCTGCAACACTTTGCCCGCATGGTGCAGGCGCTGGGCGGCCCGGCCGACTTCTGCGAGCGCCCGGCGCACTATCTGCAAACTGCCCCGGTGCAGCGCGCCGTGCCGGCCCCGCATGCCGGCTGGGTCAACGCCATGGCCACCCGCGACATTGGCCTGGCCGTGATCACACTGGGAGGAGGGCGGCATGTCGCCACCGACCGCATCGACGCCCGCGTCGGCTTGACCGGTGTGGTGCAGCTGGGTCTGCGCGTGGAGCGTGGCCAGCCACTGTGCATGGTGCATGCGGCGGATGCATCTGCCGCGGAGGCTGTTGGCAATCAGATGGTGGGGCTGTTTGACATTGCTGAGGAGGTGCAGCAGGTGCAGGCGGCGCCGTCAGGGCCACTTCTTCTTCGCGTGGATCACATTTAGCGCGGTAACGGTTCGCCCGTCTTCTTCCAGAATCACGATGTAGTTTGGATGGGCAACCAGCTCGAAGGTATTGGGTGCCCTTCCGGGTCGGCGTGGAAAATTGGGGTTTGCAAGCTGTTCGACCTGACCGTCAATGAGTAGCCACATATCAATCCCCGCGTCGGGATTGTCTAACGCGATGTGCGATTCAATGTCATCAAGATCTTTTCGATAGCTCTGCGTCCGTGCTACCGATTTCATTGCGCCTACTTTGCCGTCCGTTGGGCCAATTTTTGCGCCCGAATTTTGGACCATTCGTCCGCATCCAGTCTTGCGTTGGAACCATCTGCCATACCTGCTCTTGACGCCTCTACTTTGGCAAGTAACCATTCTGTGTGGGACAGTGCGGCATGAGCGTCCTTTAAGCGCAACGCGGCGTCTGGACGCTTGCGGCTGGAGGATGCCGCAGGTTCGAAATTCACCGCGTCAATTTGGTAACGTGTTAGATGGACTTGATTGCGCATGAATTTGGCAACCGAATCGAGCGAGGTGAAAACCCTTTCTTTGGTCTGCCCGTCTTTTGTGCGGACACTCACCATGCGGTCCGCTCCTGCCAGCTTTACGGTCACCTTGAACACATTGCGCTCTGCAACGACCATTGCGTCCTGAATGACCTTGGCATCGACCAGTTCCATGAGCGACTGAGGCGTGATAAGTGTTTCCATGATTGACTCGCAGTAGTTGCTTGCAACGTCATTTTATTTGATAAAGTGACTTTAGAAGATTTTGCACGCACTAACAGGCTGTTGAAATATCTCGCTCAATGGTCTGCCTCTGAGCATCCACAAACGATATAGGTTGGGTCATGGGCAGGACCAGCCAGTTTGACCGCGAGGCAAGCCCATTGAGTTTTTGGCTA
>CANBTQ010000317.1 GCA_947372425.1 Comamonadaceae bacterium
GGCATTGTGTGGAGCCCCTGTGTTGGGCCTACTTTGGGGGCGGCGGTTGTGCTGGCCAGCCAAGGTTCGCACCTGCTCCAGGTTGCCCTGCTGATGGGGATTTTCGGGGCCGGTGCGGCCCTGCCGGTGGTGGCGCTGGCTTATGTTTCCCGCGGGGCGATGATGAGGATGCGTGGCAAGCTCATGCAGGCCGGCAAGACGGGCAAGGCCCTGCTTGGCGCCATCATGGTTTCGCTGGCAGTCCTGATTCTGTCGGGCACAGACAAGTTGCTTGAGGCGTGGCTGGTAGACCAATCACCGCCTTGGCTTACCCAACTGACAACGCGTTTCTAAAAATATTTGTGGTGCTCCACCATGATGAGCCCACCATCACCCGGCTGCGCGCCCACCACAGCGCCCAGTGCGACGAAACAACCCGGCCCTGGGCAGGCTGAAATTAGGCCGTGATTTCCTTGGCCGCAATCGTGTAGCGGAAGCTGTCGGGCGCCAGCTCGTCAAAGCGGCCGGCGGCGTTCTCGCCTTGCGGATACATCAGAAAGGGCAGCGTCTGCGCGCGGGAGTAGTGGGGCAGCTTCACATCGTGCGCGGTGTTCCAGCCCACCCAGTTGCCTTCCCAGCCGCCGAACAAGGCTTTGTTCACCGGTGCGGCCACCGGGTTGGTCTTGTCCTTGATCCATTCCGGCGTCTCCTGGCGCATCACCTTGAGCACATCCGCCGGGTCCATCGCCACCCAGCCGTAGGCTTTCAGGAACACTTCGGCGCGGCAATGCTGCGCGCCTTTCAGGCTGGCCGAATTACCGCCCAGTTCCTTGTAGCCAAAGGCCGAAGGGGCCACGCGGATGCCGTAGATGTCGCGCGCCGGCACGCCGACCGAACGGCACAGGCCGACAAACAGCGCATTCAGATCGGCGCACTTGCCGCCCAGGTTGCCACTCTCCAGCAAGGTCTTGATGTCGCCCACACCACAGCCGCGCGTGGTCGGTTCGCGGTAGGCGCTGTCCACCACCCACTGGTAAATGGCGCGCACTTTTTCCACATCGCTGCCAGCGCCCTGAATGGCCTTTTTGGCGGTATCCAGCACGATGCCGTCGATGGGCAGCAATTCGCTGGCGGCCAGGTTGGCCTTGAGCAAGGCCGGGTCTTCATGCACCACACCCTTGTTGGCCCAGTCGAGCGCGCGGTTGCGCGTCTGCACGGTGCTGGTCAGCGACAGCGTGGGAGAGGTCACCTCGGCGGCGAACTCGACGTAGAGCATGCGGGCACCCTGCCCCGCGTCGGACACCAGGCGCGCGGTGGTGGCGTTGCCAGCCCAGCTGTTGCCCAGGGACGCCTGGAAATCGGTGGCCAGGTCGGGCACCGGCAGCCACAGGCGCGTAACGCCCTTGGCCTCGGGAACCTTGACGGTGGTCGTGAGCTCAAACGTGCGCCAGCCCTCCACCTTGGGTTCAAAGTGGCGTTCGGCGGCAAAGGCCTGGTTCATCCAGGCGGGTGTGGTCAGCGCGGCGGCTCCGGCTTGCAGGATGTGGCGGCGGGAAAGTGTCATGGTGTTTGCAATGAATTGGATGAAAAAATAGAGGGCGAATTACAGCAAGCCTTGCAGCTTCTTCTGTGTGGCCGGGTTGCCCCAGTCCACCTCGCCCTCGACGCCGTGCACGGCGTGGCCTGCGGGGTTTATAACAAATGTAGTCGGGAAAATACGCACGCCCCATGCGCGCGCGGCCTCGCCATACGAATCACGCACAAGCGCCAGCGACAAGGCCTGGGTCTCGCGAAAGCGCCGCACCACTTCGCGCCCTTCCTTGAAGTTGACCGCCACGACCTTGAGCCTGCGGGCCTGGAACTGCTGCTCCAGCACTTCAAACGCGTGCATTTCGGCCCGGCAGGGCTCACACCAGCTGGCCCAGAAATTCAGCAGCACCGGGTGACCCTGCTCCTGCGCCAACGACCAGGCTTGGTCATCCAGGTCCGGCAGTTGCAGCGCAGGTGTGGCGCGGGTGGCGGGCCAGGGCCGCCAGCGTGCGCCCTCGCCAGCCGACGCAAACCCGGCAGGCCAGCAGGCCGTGGCGGCCAAAGCCAGCATGGCGCTGCGCCGGTTCAGCGGATGCATGGTCAGCGCGCCAGTTGGCGGCTGGCCGCGTTCTGCTGCAGATACAGCCACAGCAGCCCGGCACCCAGCACGGCCACCGGCAGCAGGGAGCCGATGTTGAGCCAGTTCCAACCCTGCGTGGTGACCAGCGCGCCGGACGCAAACGAGGTAACCGCGGTGGTGGCAAAGACGCAGAAATTGATGATGGCCTGGGCCCGGTTCTTTTCTTCGGGCAGATAGCCTTGCATGGACAGGGTGGTGCTGCCAGTGAACAAAAAGTTCCAGCCCACACCCAGAAAGAACAGGGCCACCAGAAACTGCGTGGGCTCCTGCCCGGTAAGCGCAATGCCTATGCACAGCAGGTTCAACAGCACCCCCGCGCCCATCACCGGCAAGGCGCCGAAGCGCTGGATCAGGCTGCCGGTAAAAAAGCCCGGCGCAAACATGCCGATCACATGCCACTCCAATACCCAGGCGGTGCTGGCAAAAGGCAAGCCGCAGGTCTGCATCGCCAGCGGCGTGGCCGCCATCAGCAGGTTCATCACACCGTAGCCCAGTGAGGCCGCAAGCAGGGCGATGAAGAACACCGGCTGGCGCAGCAACACGCCCAAAGGCCGACCCTTGGGTGCCGCGTCATTGCGCGGCGGCATAGGCGCAAAGCGGATCAGCGAGACGGTCGCCAGCGACACCAGGGCCACCAGCACCAGCGCCACATAGGCGCCGGCAAAATCAATGGCCAGCAGGCCCTTGGTGCGCAAGGCCAGATTGGGGCCGATCACCGCACCCATCAAGCCACCCGCCATGACCAGCGAGACCGCCTTCTCGCGGTAATGCACGGCGCACAACTCCACCGCCGCAAAGCGGTAGAGCTGGGCATTGGCGTTGTAGTAGCCGGCCACCACCGTGGCGGTCAGCAGCAACCAGAAGGACTTGTCCAGCACGGCCCAGGCACCCAGGCCGGCCGACAGCAGGGCCACCAGCAGGCCGAGCTGAAACGAGGCCTTGCGCCCGTAGCGTGCCTGCGTGCGCGCCACCAGGCCGGTGCTCAGAGCGCTGCCCACCACATATCCGACCACGGGCAGCGTGGCCATCCAGGCCACCGGTGCCAGGCTCAGCCCCACCAGGCCGTTGATGGCGATAAAGGTAACGTTGTTGGTCAGGAACAGGCCCTGGGCAAAGGCCAGCAGCCAAAGATTGCGATTCATGGATAGGGGGAGCGCCGTGGCTCAGTTCTTGGCTGAAGGATAGGGAATGAACTCGGTCTCACCCGGCACCGCGGGAAAGCGCCGTGCCATCCAGTCGTCGCGTGCCTGCAGCAGCCGCTCCTTGCGGCTGGAGACAAAATTCCAGGCGATATGGCGCGGGCCCAGTGGATCTCCGCCAATCAGGATCACGCGCGCCGACTCGCGCGCGTGCAACACCGGTGTGCTGCTGCGGGACAAGACGCGCATCTGGTACTGCGGCAAGGCCTCACCGTCCAGCGTGCAGCCGGCATCCAGTGCATAGAGTGCGCGTTCGGCGTAGGCGGCCGGGATGACCAGCGAGGCATGGGCCTGCAACTCCATATCCAGATACAGCGTGGGCGACAGGGCCGGCGCGGGCGATGCCGCACCAAAGGCAGCACCCGCCATCACCGTGACCCGCACGCCATCGAGGGCCACCCTGGGCAAGGCATCCGCAGCAAAATGCGCAAAGGCCGGCTCACACT
>CANBTQ010000318.1 GCA_947372425.1 Comamonadaceae bacterium
CCTTGCGGGCAATCATCTTGGCCACGTCCATCTTCACGTCTTTGGCGCTGATGCCGTGCTCGGCGAAATGGTGGTTGGCGTGGTCAAAGTGCTCGCTGGACTGCAGCAAGGCCTTGGACGGGATGCAACCGACATTGGTGCAGGTGCCGCCGGGGGCCGGGCCGCCGGCCGCATTTTTCCACTCGTCGACGCAGGCGACCTGGAAACCGAGTTGGGCTGCGCGAATGGCAGCGATGTAACCGCCGGGGCCGCCGCCGATGACGACGACATCAAATTGTTTGCTCATGGGAATTCCTGTTGGTATATGTGAAAAAACCTGCCGTCCAGCAAGACAAAACGTCGGGCCGGACAGACAGGTTCAATAGCGTGTGCTTAGATGTCGAACAGCAAGCGTGCGGGATCTTCCAGCGCTTCCTTCATCGCCACCAGGCCCAGCCCGGCTTCGCGGCCGTCGATGATGCGGTGGTCATAGGACATGGCGAAGTAGTTCATGGGACGAACCACCACCTGGCCGTTTTCCACCATGGCGCGGTCCTTGGTGGCGTGCACGCCCAGGATGGCCGACTGGGGCGGGTTGATGATGGGGGTGGACATCATGGAGCCGAAGGTACCGCCATTGGAGATGGAGAAGGTACCGCCCGTCATTTCTTCCATGCCCAGCTTGCCGTCACGGGCCTTGACGCCGAATTCGGCAATCTTCTTCTCGATCTCGGCAAAGCTCATCTGGTCGGCGTTGCGCAGAATCGGCACCACCAGGCCACGGGGCGAGCCGACAGCGATACCGATGTCGAAGTAGCCGTGGTAGACGATGTCATTGCCGTCAACGGAAGCATTCAACACCGGGAATTTCTTCAAGGCGTGCACTGCGGCCTTGACGAAGAAGCTCATAAAGCCCAGCTTGCAGCCGTGTTCCTTCTCGAAACGCTCTTGCATGCGCTTGCGCATGTCCATGACCGGGGCCATGTTGATTTCGTTGAAGGTGGTCAGGATGGCGTTGGTGGATTGCGATTGCAACAGACGCTCGGCCACACGGGCACGCAGACGGGTCATGGGCACGCGCTGTTCCGGGCGGTCGCCCAGGGCCGGTGCCTTGGTTGCCACTTGCGGCAGCGCCTTGGTCGGCACGCCGGTGGGAATGACGGCAGCGGTGGATTGCACGCCACCGGCCACAGCGGCCAGCACATCACCCTTGGTGACACGGCCGTCCTTGCCGGTGCCGCCCACCGAGCCAGCGGCCAGGTTGTTGTCGGCCATCAGCTTGGCAGCAGCGGGCATGGCCACACCGGCCTTGCTGGTCGATGCAGCGGCTGCGGGCGCAGCAGCAGGTGCGGCGGCCACAGCAGGCGCAGCGGCAGCCGCCGGTGCGGCGGCAGCGCCGACCTTGCCATCGGTGTCGATGCGGGCAATCAGCTGCTCGGCGGCAACCGTGGCGCCGTCAGCCTGGATGATTTCCATCAGCACGCCGGAGGCCGGAGCCGGGACTTCCATCACCACCTTGTCGGTTTCGATTTCGATCAGGGTTTCATCGGCAGTGACCAGGTCACCGATTTTTTTCTTCCACTGCAACAGGGTTGCTTCGGCAACGGATTCGGACAGCTGGGGGACTTTAACTTCTACGATAGCCATATCATTCTTTCGGTGTTTATTTGGTGAGCACAAAGCCCTTGAGCTTTGCGAATGCGCCTTCAACCAGCGCTTTTTGCTGTTCCTGGTGCAGGTGGGCGTAACCCACGGCCGGGGACGCGGAAGCCGCACGGCCGGAGTAACCCAGACGCTGGCCTTCGATCATGTTCTCGTGCAGATAGTGCTGCACGAAGAACCAGGCGCCCTGGTTTTGCGGCTCATCCTGGCACCACACCACGTCCGCCACATTCGGGTACTTCTTCAGCTCCGTGGAGAAGGCCTTGTGCGGGAAGGGATAGAGCTGTTCGACGCGGATGATGGCGACATCGTCCAGGCCTTTTTCTTCGCGCTTCTTGACCAGGTCGTAATAGACCTTGCCGGAGCAGGCGACCAGGCGCTTGACCTTGTCGGCCTTGATGTCCTTCTGCTCGGGGATGATGGTCTGGAAGCTGCCCTTGGTGAACTCGGACAGGGGCGAGGTGGCGTCCTTGTTACGCAGCAGCGACTTGGGCGTCATGATGACCAGGGGCTTGCGCAGGTTGCGCACCATCTGGCGGCGCAGCACGTGGAAGATCTGCGCGGCCGTGGTGGGCTGCACGATCTGCATATTGGTGTCCGCCGCCAATTGCATGAAGCGCTCCAGACGCGCCGAGCTGTGCTCAGGGCCCTGGCCTTCGTAGCCGTGCGGCAGCATCAGGGTGATGCCGTTGACGCGGCCCCACTTCACTTCGCCGGAGGCGATGAACTGGTCGATCACCACCTGGGCGCCGTTGGCGAAGTCGCCGAACTGGGCTTCCCAGATCACCAGGGTGTTGGGGTCGTTCGAGGCGTAGCCGTATTCAAAGGCCAGCACGGCCTCTTCGGACAGGATGGAGTCGATCACCACAAACGGGGCTTGTCCGTCTGCCGCATGCGACAGGGGCACATAGGTGCCGGTGTCCCACTTTTCACGGTTCTGGTCATGGATCACGGCGTGGCGGTGGGTAAAGGTGCCGCGTCCGCAGTCTTCGCCCGACAAACGCACCGGGTAGCCACTGGCCACCAGGGAGGCGAAAGCCATGTGCTCACCCATGCCCCAGTCCACCGGCGTGTCGCCGCGGCCCATGGCGGCGCGGTCGTCATACACCTTCTTCACCAGGTTGTGCGGTGTCACGCTAGCCGGGATGGTGGTGATCTTCTCGGCCAGGCGTTTCCACTCGGACATGGGGATGGCGGTGTCACCGGCATCGGTCCACTTCTTGCCCAGGAAGGGTGCCCAGTCGACGGCAAACTTGCTCTTGAAGTTGGTCAGCACCGGGTCGGCAGTGTGCTTGCCGGCGTCCATGGCGGCGCGGTAGGCCTTGGCCATGTCGTCGCCCAGGGTCTCGCCCAGGCCTTGCGCCGTCAGGCGGTCGGCGTACAGCTTGCGCGTGCCGGGGTGTTGGGCAATCTTCTTGTACATCAGCGGCTGGGTCAGCGCCGGTGTGTCCTGCTCGTTGTGGCCGAGCTTGCGGAAGCAGATCACGTCCAACACCACGTCCTTCTGGAAGGTCATGCGGTATTCCAGGGCCAGCTGGGTCGCCAGCACCACGGCTTCCGGATCGTCTGCGTTGACGTGCAGCACCGGTGCCTCGACCATCTTCACGATGTCGGTGCAATACACCGACGAGCGCATGTCGCGCGGGTCGGAGGTGGTGAAACCGATCTGGTTGTTGATGATGATGTGCACCGTGCCGCCAGTGGTGTAGCCACGGGTCTGGGCCAGTGCCAGGGTTTCCTGGTTCACGCCCTGGCCGCCGAAGGCCGAGTCGCCGTGCACCAGCACGGGCAGCACTTGCGCGCCCTTGACGTCGCCACGGCGGTCCATACGCGCACGCACCGAGCCTTCCACCACGGGGTTGACAATTTCCAGGTGCGAGGGGTTGAAGGCCAGCGACAAGTGGACCGGACCACCCGCAGTGGACAGGTCGGAGCTGAAGCCCTGGTGGTATTTCACGTCACCGGAAGGCAGGTCTTCGGGGGCGGTGTGGTCAAACTCGGCAAACAAGTCCTTGGGCATCTTGCCCATGGTGTTGACCAGCACATTCAGGCGACCGCGGTGCGCCATGCCGATCACCACTTCTTGCAGGCCCTTGGCACCGGCTTGCTTGATCAGCTCGTCCATGGAGGCAATAAAGCTCTCCCCGCCT
>CANBTQ010000319.1 GCA_947372425.1 Comamonadaceae bacterium
GTTGGCATTCAAGGCGGCCACCGGTACCACCCGGCCCAGCGTCAGAAACACCTGCTGCGCCATCACGTTGTTGCTGTACTTGTTGATGTCGCGGATGATTTCCGCCAGGGGTGCCGACGTTGCTTCCAGCGCCGGCTTGGCCGCAGCCAGCGCGGCCGGCACCGTGCCGTAGCGCACGCTGCCACTGAGCTTGCCGCCCATGTCCAGCCACAGGCCTTGCACCGCACGGGTGGCGTAGCTGCGCGGATCGGCATAGGCCACCGGCCAGATCTTTTCGCCACAGCCTGCGGCATAGCTGCCGCCGAAGCGGATGCGGCTGGCATCCGAAAAATCGGCTTTGAGCGCGGCGCGGTAGTCGCCGCATTCGGCAGTGCCCAGCGGCACGCTGGCCTGCGTCTGTACGCCAAACAGTGGCGGGTCAAACTGCACCCGGGCCAGGTTGGCAGAAGGGTCCGGCGTGAAGGTCATCACCACCGCCTTGTAGTTGATCAGCAGTGCATCCGGTGCGGCGTTGTAGGGGCGCAGCGGCTCGCCGTCAAAGTTGGCCGGGTCGGCGTCGGGCACCTCGAAGGCACTGCGGTCCAGCACGATGTCGCCGGCAATCGTGCGGATGCCCATGCCTTGTAGCCGGCGCAGCAGCAGCCACAGCCGCTCCAGCACCAGCTTGGGGTCGCCCTGGCCCTTGATATAGACATTGCCGCTCAGGCTGCCGTCGCGCAGCGGGCCGTCCACATACACCGGCGTGGTCCAGGCATAAGCCGGCCCGAGCAGGTCGAGTGCCGCAAAGGTGGTGGTCAGCTTCATCACCGAGGCCGGGTTCATCGCCACCTGGGCCCGGTGCGACAGGCGCGGGGCGGTCTTGCCTTCGGCGTCCAGCACCAGCAGGGCCAGCGCGTCCTGCGGGATCTTGGCGCGTGCCAGGGCGGCCTCGAGTTCGGGGGGCAGGGCATAGGGCGGGGCGGCCAGGGCGCTGGCGCTGGCCAGCAGCAAAAGCGCGGCGCGCAAAGTGTGAAGCAGCATCCGGCCATTATCCGGCGGCACGCTTGCACGCAGCGGCCGGGCTGACCGTAGCGGGGCATTGCTGCGCCGGACGCAGCGGCCCCTGCACTAGCCCCGATAATCGGGTCATGTCACACCTCTCGCCCACTGCCATGCCCGGCGCGCTGCCGCGCCTCTCACCCAAGGCGGTGGGGCTGTTGGCAGCCTTGGTGACGGTGCTGATCTGGACCGCCTTCATCGTGGTGGCGCGCGCCTCGGCCGACCCGGCCCGTGCGCCCACCCTCACCACCTACGACATTGTCTTTGCCCGCTTGCTGGGCGCAGGCCTGGTGCTGCTGCCCCTGGGCTGGTGGCTGACCCAGACCCAGCGCCTGCAGTTGCGCGAAGCCGGGCAGTTGCCGCGTGCCGGCTCCATGTGGGGCTTTTCGCCGCTGCCGCTGCACATCACGGTGCTGACGGGCATGTTTGGCGGAATTCTGTACGGCCTGTGTGCCTACAGCGGTTTTGCCTTTGCACCGGCGGCCCATGCCTCGGTGCTGCTGCCCGGCAGTCTGCCGCTGTGGACGGCGCTGCTGGCAGTCGGGGTGCTGGGCGAGCGCATCAGCGCCAGCCGGGTGCTGGGCCTGCTGTGCATCGTGGCCGGCGATCTGCTGGTGGGTGGTGCCAGCCTGTTGCATGCCTTTGATGGCAGCGGCGTCTGGCGCGGTGACCTGCTGTTCATTCTGGCGGCCTTTTCCTGGTCCTGCTACAGCGTGCTGGTGCGCAAGTACAGCATGCCGGCGGTGCATGCCACCACCGCCATCACGGTGTTTGCCTTCATGGTGTACGTGCCGGCCTATGCGGCGCTGGTCTGGTCTGGCATCGTGCCCGGCCATGTGTTCACGGCGCCGCTGCGCGATGTGCTGTGGCAGATGCTG
Source organism: Comamonadaceae bacterium (assembly GCA_947372425.1). Classification (GTDB taxonomy): domain Bacteria; phylum Pseudomonadota; class Gammaproteobacteria; order Burkholderiales; family Burkholderiaceae_C; genus Allorhodoferax. The sequence continues at coordinate 1,917 of CANBTQ010000319.1, forward strand.
ATGCAGGGCGTGGCCTCGGTGGTGGTCTCGGGCATCAGCTTCAACATGATGATCCGCACCTTCGGCCCGGTGCGCTCCACCATGCTGACCGCTGTGGTGCCGGGTTTGTCGGCCCTCTCGGCCGCGCTGGTGCTGAACGAAGCCCTGCCCTGGAATGTGCTCACCGGTCTGGCGCTGGTGACCTTGGGCATTGTGTTTGGCGTGCGCCAGGCCGCCGGAGCCAAACGATGAAATTGCTCGCCTTTGATACCAGCACCGACCGCCTGTCGATTGCCGTGTCGCGTGATGACGGCCCTGCTGCCGGCCTGTGGCAGCAGCAGGGCGCCGGGGGCGCACAAGCCTCCGCCGGACTGATTGCCGGCGTACTGGAACTGATGCAGCAAGCCGGCATGGCGCTGACCGAGCTTGATGCCATCTGCTTCGGCTGCGGCCCGGGTTCGTTTACCGGTTTGCGCACCGCCTGTGCGGTGGCGCAGGGCCTGGCCTTTGGCGCCGGCGTGCCGGTGCTGCCGGTGAACTCGCTGCTGGCCGTGGCAGAGGACGCGTGTGACAACGCGCTGCCCGGTGCGCGGAACGCCCAGGTGATAGCCCTGCTGGATGCCCGCATGGATGAGATGTATGTGGCCCGCTATGCCCTGGACGATGGTGTCTGGAGCGAACTGCAGGCGGCCCATTTGCTGCGCCCCGAAAGCCTGCTGCTGGCCGAGCCGGGGCAGGTGATTGCAGCCGGCAATGTCTTCAGCGTGTATGGCGCACGGCTGGGTGGCCTGCCCGACGCGGTGCCGCGCATCGAGGCGCTGCCGCAGGCTGCTGCCATGCTGCGCTTGGCGCCGCAATTGCTGGCGGCCGGCCGTGCCGTGCCGGCCGCGCAGGCCTTGCCCACCTATGTCCGCGACAAGGTCGCCCAAACCACCGCCGAGCGTGCTGCCATCAAGGCCGCGCTGGCGGCCGCCTGACAGCATGAGCGCCCAACTCGACGAAGACCGCAACGCGGCACAGGCCCGCTTCGAGCCGCTGCTGGCGGACCGGCTGGACGAGGTGATGCGGGTGGAGCAGCGCGCCTACGCACAGCCCTGGTCGCGCGCCAATTTTCTGGACGCGCTGCACAGCGGCTACCAGGCGCAGATGCTGGTGGCCCGGGAAGGGGGCGGTTTCTGTACGGTGCTGGGTTACTTTGTCGCCATGAAGGGCGTGGACGAGGTGCACCTGCTCAACATCACCGTGGCCCCCGAGTACCAGGGGCAGGGCTGGTCGCGGCTGCTGCTGGATGCACTGGCCATCTGGGCGCGCGGCCAGGCGGCCGAGTGGCTGTGGCTGGAGGTGCGTGTGGGCAATGCCCGCGCACTGAAGGTGTATGAGACCCACGGTTACCGCCGTGTCGGTACCCGCAAGGCCTACTACCCGGCGGGCAACGGCCTGCGCGAAGACGCCATCGTCATGAGCCTGCGCCTGTGAACGGAACACCCTGATGACTCTTGAACTCGATACCCGCCAGCGCGCCATGCTGATGGAAATGGGCGTGCATGTCTGGCTGCCGGAAAGTGGCGTTGCCATTCTGGAGGCACCCGCAGCCCTTGCACCCCAGCGTGCGGCCGCGGCACCGCTGCGCGCGGCCGTGGCGCAGCCGGTGGCGCCCGTCGCCCCTGCGGCAAGCGTTGCGTCCACCCGCGCTGCGCTGCCCGTGGCAACCGACGCTGTGGCGCAGCCTGCCGCGTCACCCGACTGGGCCACTCTGAGCGGAACCGTGCGCGCCTGCCAGGCCTGCGGCCTGTGTGCCGGGCGCCAGCACACCACGCTGCTGGCACCGGCAGAACCCTTGCTGACCTGCGACTGGATGGTGGTGGGCGATGTGCCCGACGAAGACGAAGA
>CANBTQ010000320.1 GCA_947372425.1 Comamonadaceae bacterium
TGGATCGTGGCCTCGCAAACCGTGCCGGTGCTGGCGATTGCGCCCATCGTGCTGGTGATTCTGGGCACGCTGGGTTTTTCCGGCGTGGCGCCCAAGGCGGTGATTGCCATGTACCTGTGCTTCTTCCCGGTCACGGTGGCCATGGTGGCCGGTCTGCGCTCGCCGCAAACCATTGAGACCGAGATGATGCACACCTACGCGGCCACACGCTGGCAGTCGCTGTGGCTGCTGCGCATGCCGGCCGCCCTGCCATTCTTGTTTCCTGCCCTGCGTGTGGGCGTGGCCGCCGGCTTGGTGGGCGCCATGGTGGCCGAGTTGCCCACCGGCGCGGTGGCCGGTCTGGGTGCCAAGCTGCTCACCGGCTCCTATTACGGCCAGACCACGCAGATCTGGTCGGCGCTGGTGATGTCGGCGCTGCTGGGTCTGACGCTGACCGCCTCGGTGGCGCTGGTGGAACGCATGGTCTTGCGCAACCGTGGGGGTGTGGCATGACGGAGGCTGTGAACACCGCTGTCGCGGCAACTGCCAGCCTGGCAGCCAGTGCCTCTCCTGGCGTCGATGCGGCTGCAGCCACCGACGTGGCTCTGAGCACCTGGTTACAAGCCGGTGCCTCACCCTTGTTTTGGCCCGCCATCGTGCTGCTGGCACTCTTGGCCGGTTACAGCATCTACCGCACTGCGGCTCTGGAGGGCCGCTGGGCCGGCAGCTTCACCGCCGCCGTTTTCGGCCTGTGGGTGGTGTTTTTCTGGGAAGTGCTGGTGCGCTGCCTGGACGTGTCGCGCGTGCTGCTGCCTGCACCCAGTTTTGTGCTGGCCTCGATAGTCGACCATGGGCCCAAGCTGTGGGGCGACTTTGTGCTGACCGTGGGCAAGGCGGTGCTGATCGGCTGGGCCCTGGGTTGTGGTCTGGGTTTTGCCGTGGCCGTGGCGATTGACCGCATGCCGTTCCTGCAGCGCGGTCTGCTGCCGGTGGCCTCGCTCACCAGCGCCATTCCGCTGGTTGGCATTGCGCCGATTGCGGTGATGTGGTTCGGTTTTGAATGGCCGTCCAAGGCCGCCGTGGTGGTGCTGATGACCTTTTTCCCCATGCTGGTGTCCACGCTGGCCGGGCTCAAGGCCGCCGGCAAGCTCGAGCGCGAGCTGATGTACAGCTATGCCGCCAGCTACACCCGCACCCTGGTGGCGCTGCGCCTGCCCTCGGCCCTGCCGTTTATCTTTAACGCACTCAAGGTGAATGCCACGCTGGCCCTGATTGGCGCCATCGTGGCCGAATTTTTTGGCTCGCCCACCAGCGGCCTGGGCTTTCGCATCTCTACCGAGGCCGCGCGCATGAACATGCCCCTGGTCTGGGGCGCGATTGTGGTGGCGGCGGTTACCGGCTCGGTGGCCTATGCGGTGCTGGTGGCATTGGAGCGGCGGGCGGCCTTCTGGCACCCTTCGATCCGCGGCAAATAAATGTGTGTTGTCCTGTGTTGATTCTCTAACCCTGAAGGAGTGTTCCCATGATTCGTTCCCCCAAGATCACCAGCGGCCTGATGGCCGCGGTGCTGGCTGTGTGCGGCGTTGCCGCCAGCACCGGCGCCCTCGCCAATGAAGCGGTCACCGTGCAGCTGAAGTGGGTGCCGCAAGCCCAGTTTGCTGGCTACTACATGGCCGCTGCCAAGGGCTTTTACAAGGACGCCGGCCTGGACGTCACCATCAAGCCGGGCGGCCCCGACATTGCCCCCACCCAGGTGCTGGCCGGCAAGCAGGCGGACATCGTGGTGGACTGGATGCCTTCGGCCATGGCCTCGCGCGAAGCCGGTGTCCCGTTAGTGAACGTGGCCCAGGTGTTTGACAAGTCCGGTCTGATGCTGACCTGCAAGAAGAAGAGCGGTGTGGCCACACCCAAGGACTTCAAGGGCAAGACCCTGGGCGTTTGGTACGGCGGCAACGAATACCCCTTCCTCAACTGGATGAACAAGCTGGGGCTCAAGACCGACTCCGACATCAAGATCCTCAAGCAAGGCTTTAACGTAGACCCGCTGCTGCAAGACCAGGCCGCCTGTATCTCCACCATGATTTACAACGAGTACTGGCAAGTGGTGGATGCCGGTGTGAAGGAAAAAGACCTGGTCACCTTCTTCTATGAAAAAGAAGGCGTGTCCACGCTGGAAGACGGCCTCTATGTGCTGGAACCCAACCTGAAAGACCCGGCCTTTGTGGCCCGCATGGGCAAGTTCCTCAAGGCCACGCTCAAGGGCTGGGATGCCGCCGTGAAAGACCCCGAAGCAGCTGCCAAGGCCGTGGTGGCCGCTGACACGTCGGGCAGCTCCAACCTGAAGGTGCAAAAGCGCCAGATGGAAAACGTGGCCAAGCTGATCAGCAACGCTGGCACCAAGAAGATTGGTTACCTGGAACCCGCCGCCTTTGAGCGCACCATCAAGGTCCTGCTGACCGGTGGCAGCGACCCCGTGATCAAGAAGGACCCGGGCAAGGCCGCCTACACCCATGCGGTGTGGGACGCAGCGCAGAAGTAAGCGGAGTGACGCGGATGACTTTGCCCGCCAAAGCCATTCGCGGGTCTGCACGGGCGCCCGGCCCGGAGGCCCCCTCCAAGGGCCTGATTCGCCAGACGAATGAGGCCCTTATTTTGTTGGCCGCAGAACGCGTGTTTGCACGCGCCGGCTTCAGCGGCGCCACCATGGCCGCCATCTCGGACGGCAGCGGACTGCCCAAGGCCAATCTGCATTACTACTTTGGCAGCAAGGACGTGCTCTACCGCGCCGTGCTCGCCCGCATCCTGAATGACTGGCTGGTGCCCACACACGGCATCACGCAAGACGCCGAACCGCGCGTCGCCCTCGAACAATACATACGTGCCAAGATGGCTTTGTCGGCCGAGCGCCCCGACGGCTCCAAGGTGTTTGCCAACGAGCTGCTGCATGGCGCGCCGGTGGTGAAGGCGCTCTTGAGTACCGAGCTGCGCCAGCTGGTGCTCGACAAAGCAAAGGTGGTGCAAGGCTGGATAGACGCCGGGTGCATGGCGCCGGTGGATGCGGTGCACCTGTTCTTCACCATCTGGGCCGCTACGCAAACCTATGCCGACTTTGATGTGCAGGTCAGCGCCGTGCTGGGCACCGAGTCGCTAGGCCCCAAGGACTATGCGCGCGCCACCGAGCATGTGGTGGCGCTGATTCTCCGGGGTTGCGGGCTTTAGCCTCAGGCCATTACGCCGGCTGCTTTTCTGCTGCTGTGTCGAGCGCATCCACGCGCTCCAAAATGCCTAGCGCCTGCGCCACGTTGCCGGTCGCCGCCGTTCAAGTCGCGCAGGTTGTGCGTGACTATGGCCTTCGCGCCGCCTGCAAGCGATCCACTACACCGCTAAAAGCTTCGCGGAGTGGCGCGTGGTCTCACCCGCGCAAACGGACCTGCCTCAGGCCACAAACACCCGCGCCTTGCGCGGCGTGAGCACCAGGGTCTCGCCTTCTTTGAACCCGTCGTCTGCAAACTGCGTGGCCGGAATCTGGGCCTCGATGATGTCGCCACTGCCGGCCGCGGAGGCGTCCAGCGGCAGCAGTTCCAGCCGGGCAATCGGGCCCACCACAATGGCGCGCACCAGCTTGGCGGGAATGCCGGTCTGGGGTTTGTAGGCGTTGATGCCACTGGCTTCGCCGGCCTTGTAGCGCCGCACATCCAGGTCGTGCGGACGCACATAGGCAAAGGCCTTGGCGTCCTGGGTGGTGGCATGCTCGGGGCTTTGCAGGCGCACGCCTTGCTGGTC
>CANBTQ010000321.1 GCA_947372425.1 Comamonadaceae bacterium
TTGAACTTGAACGCGTGTTCCAGTTCAGCCATCACAGCCTGGTCGGCTTCGATGTTGATGCACAGGTAGTGCGACTTGGCCAGCTTGTTGATCATGTAAACCATCTGACGACGGCCCCAGTCTTCAACACGGTGCACCTTGCCACCGCCTGCGGTGATCATGCCCTTGTAACGTTCCAGCATGGCAGGAACTTGTTCGCTCTGATCCGGGTGGATCATGAGAATGATTTCGTAATGACGCATTGATACTCCTTGTGGATTCCCCGAAGGGTAAAGAAAAAGCTGCCCCCGGCGTCTAAACAGGGTGCAGCAAGGCGAAGCCCATGATTATAGCCCAAACCGCTCCCGCGGTATTTCAGGCTGGCTTGGGCGGTTCCGGGTTGGATACCAGGCTGAATGCCACTGTGGCCAACAGACCGGCGGCCACACCGAAAATGCCGGCCGACACCGGCTGTATACCCAGCCACAGCCCGTCACCGGTCAGTGCCAGATATTGACGCACGCCTGCCTGGTTGACCAGCATGTAATACACCGTCACCACCAGGCCGGTGAGCATGCCGGCAATGGCGCCCACCCGGGTCGCGCCCGGCCAGAAAATACCCAGCACCATGGCGGGAACAAAGGCAGCCCCCGCCAGCGAAAACGAGGCCGCAACCAGATACAGGATGCCGGCCGGCCGCTGTGCAGCTACATAAGCAGCAACCAGCGCCACCACCAACAAGGCAAATTTCGACCACATGACCCGGCGCATGGATTGCGCCTTGCTGCTGTCGCCCTCAAAGTACACATCATGGGCGAGCGCGTTGCCAATCGTCAGCAACAGCCCGTCGGCTGTTGACAGCGCCGCTGCCAAGCCTCCGGCCGCCACCAGCACCGACACCACATAGGGCAATCCGCCGATCTCCGGCGACGCCAACATGACCAGATCCGGGCCGATCTTGAGTTCGGCAAATTGCAGGATGCCATCACCGTTGACATCCGAAAAACTCAGCAAGGAAGCATCACGGGACCACTGGGCCATCCAGGCCGGCAAGGCGTCAAATGGTTGACCCACCAGGTGAGCCATTACCTCGTACTTCACCAACACCGCGAGAGCCGGCGCCGAGATGTACAGCAACGCGATGAAGATGAGTGACCAGGCCACCGAGCGGCGCGTTTCCGCGACCGTGGGGGTGGTGTAGTAGCGGGTCAGCAAGTGCGGCAGCCCGGCCGTTCCCACCATCAGGCAAAACATCAGGGCCAGAAAATTCAGGCGTGAATTTTGAAAGCTCTGGCGCTGCTGCGGTGTTCCGTCGGGGTCGCCTTCAAAAGGCAGTGTATGCGGAGCCAGCCCACCCAAAGGTCTGGCCCGCTCGCGGTAATCGACGGCCAGGCGGCTCCAGCGCTCCCGCGCCACCGCCACATCGCGCGGCAGGGCCGCCAGGTCGCGCCGCAACTGATTGGCCAGTTCATCATCGGCCTTGGGGCCCATGGCATTGAGGCGGGCGCGCAGTTCCTGGCGCTCCCACTGCAGGGACTGCTCCACGTTTTGCAGCTTTTTGTCCAGCATGTCGGCGCGTTTGGCATATTCACCGATGACCTCCTTTTCCGCCGGGTCATTGATCAGCGCATTTTCGAGCAACTCTATTTTTTGCAGTTGCTGGCCGTAGGCAAACGGCGCCAGCGGATTGCCCAGCTGTTTGTAGGACAACCAGGACACCGGGATCAGAAAGGCCAGAATCATCACCCAGTACTGCACCGCCTGGGTCCAGGTCACCGCGCGCATGCCGCCCAAAAACGAGCAGACCAGCACCCCGCCCAGGCCGAGCAAAATGCCGATCTCAAAATGCACCCCGGTAATGCGGGAAGTAATCAGGCCGACGCCATAGATTTGCGCCACCACATAGGTAAACGACACCACCACCGCCGCCAGGGCCGCGATCATGCGGGGCCAGCGACCACCGTAGCGCACGGCAAAAAAATCGGGCACCGTATACAGACCGAGCCGGCGCAGATAGGGCGCCACCAACAGGGCCACCAGACAAAACCCGCCAGTCCAGCCCATGATGTAGGCCAGCCCGCCCGGCTGCCCGCCCGAACCAGAAAAACCCTGCAAATACAGTCCGCCAGCCAGGCTGATGAAGGACGCAGCACTCATCCAGTCGGCTGCCGTGGCCATGCCGTTGTAGAAACCGGGGATGCGGCGTCCGGCCACGTAGTACTCTGAGGCTTCCGAGGTACGGCCGTACACGCCGATGATGGAATACACCACCAGGGTGGCCGACAAGAAGATGCCCGCAATCCAGGCTTTATGCAGCCCCCAGCGCTCGGCCACTGCCAGTCCCAGCAGCACCGCCAGAATACCCAGCACCACCAGGCCAAAGCGCCAGTGGTAGCGTCGGGTCTGTTGACGGAAGGCGCGCGCATCAAAATCGGCATCGGGCCCTTCGCGGCGATTGGTAACGCGCGCAAAGTAGACCACGATGGCAATAAACACCAGCAGAGAACCCTGCGCCGCAAACCAGAAGTCAACCGGCCAACCAGCCACCAGGCCCTGTAGATCCCGGGCAAAAAAAGCCACACCGAAGGACACCAGAAACCACAGCAGCAAAAGCACTGCGTGCAGAGTCCAGCGCCGTGTCGGTGCGGCCTTGTGCATCAGACTGCGAGTTGCTGCCAGGTGGCGATCACCGAGTCCGGGTTCAGGGAAATGGACGAAATACCCTGGTCCTTGAGCCAATGCGCAAAGTCCGGATGGTCACTGGGGCCCTGGCCGCAAATGCCCACGTACTTGCCCTGGCGCCGGCAGGCGCTGATGGCCATGCTGATCAGTGCTTTGACCGCCGCGTCACGCTCGTCAAAATCGGCTGCCAGCACTTCCAGACCCGAGTCGCGGTCCAGGCCGAGTGTCAACTGGGTCAGATCGTTGGAGCCAATGGAGAAGCCATCAAAGAATTCGAGAAACTGGTCCGCCAGAATGGCGTTGCTGGGTATCTCGCACATCATGATCAGCTTGAGCTCGTTCTCGCCCCGGCGCAGGCCGTGCTTGCCCATCAGCGTGGTCACCTTTTGTGCCTGGCCCAGGGTACGCACAAAGGGCACCATGACCTGCACATTCGTCAAGCCCATGTCATTGCGCACGCGCTTCAAGGCCTCGCACTCCATGGCAAAGGCCTCGCCAAATTCGGCCGACACATAGCGCGCCGCACCGCGGAAGCCCAGCATGGGGTTCTCTTCTTCCGGCTCGTAACGGCTGCCGCCGATCAGCTTGCGGTACTCATTGCTCTTGAAGTCCGACAGGCGCACGATCACTGGCTTGGGCCAGAAAGCCGCGGCGATGGTGGCCACACCTTCGGCCACGCGATCTACATAGAAAGCCTTGGGCGATGCATGGCCGCGAGCCACCGACTCGACTGCTTTTTTCAGATCGGCGTCCACATTGGGGTAGTCCAGGATCGCCTTGGGGTGCACGCCAATGTTGTTGTTGATGATGAACTCCAGGCGGGCCAGGCCCACGCCCTGGTTGGGCAACTGGCAGAAGTCAAAGGCCAGTTGCGGGTTGCCCACATTCATCATGATCTTGACATCGATCTCGGGCATGACACCGCGCTGCACTTCCGAGACTTCGGTTTCCAGCAGGCCGTCATAAACAAAACCGGTATCACCCTCGGCGCAGCTGACCGTCACCAGCATGCCGTCTTTGAGTTTGTCGGTAGCGTCACCGCAGCCGACCACGGCCGGAATGCCCAACTCCCGCGCAATGATG
>CANBTQ010000322.1 GCA_947372425.1 Comamonadaceae bacterium
TGCGCATCTCCAGCAGGCCGGCAGCACCATCGTCGCCCATGCCGGTCATGATCACGCCCAGGGCATTGGCGCCGGCCGCGCGGGCTACCGAGCGGAACAGCACATCCACCGAAGGCCGGTGGCGGTTCACCAGCGGCCCGTCCATCACCTCGACAAAATACTGCGCGCCATTGCGCCGCAACAGCATGTGGCGACCACCGGGTGCGATCAGTGCGGTGCCGGGCACCACGCGGTCATTGGTCTGCGCCTCTTTCACCGTGATCTGGCACAGGCGGTTCAGGCGGTTGGCAAACTCGGCGGTGAATTTTTCGGGCATGTGCTGCACGATGACAATGCCGGGGCAGACCCGTGGCAGAGTGGTCAGCACCGCTTCCAGCGCCTGCGTGCCACCGGTGGAGGTGCCCAGGGCCACCACCCGCTCGGTGGTCTGGATCATGGCGCCACCCTTCTCACTGGCGGCCGGCAGGATCACATCGGCGGTGTTCTTGCTCACCACCCGCAGTGCCTTCACATTGGCCTTGGCCGCGGTCTTGACCGCGGTCACCAGATCGTCCGATGCGTCCACCAGAAACTGCTTGAGCCCGATCTTGGGCTTGGTGATGATGGCCACGGCCCCGGCGGCCAGCGCCGCCATCGAGGTCTCTGCACCGGCTTCGGCCAGGGTCGAGCAGATCACCACCGGCGTCGGCCGCTCGGCCATGATCTTCTTCAAAAAGGTAATGCCGTCCATGCGCGGCATTTCCACATCCAGCACGATCACGTCGGGCCACTGCACGTTCATGCGGGCAATCGCCAGAATCGGGTCGGCCACGGCGCACAGCACCTCGATGCCCGGGTCTTCCTGCAGCATTTCGGTGACCACCTGGCGCACCACGGCCGAGTCGTCCACCACCATGACCTTGATGCGCGGCTGGCTCATGGGATGTCCTGTCCGGAGTCGGGCGCCAAGGCCAGGGACGACAAAACAGCGGAACCGGGTGCAGTGGGCGCGATCTGGCGCGACCACACGTCGCCACTGCTGACATCAAAAATGATCTGGCGGTGGCCGTAGCCGAACAGGCTCTCGGAGATCACCGGAATGCCGCAGGCCTGCAACAGGTCGCGTGCCGCCTCGCCATTGCGCTGGCCCACCAGCATGGCCGCGGCACGGTCATGGCCGGGGAACATATTGCCGCCGCCGAAAATCTTGGCCTCGCAGTCCGACGGGCGCAAGCCGTATTTCTTCAGCTCCGCCAACATCAGGTGCAAGGCTTCATCGCCATAGCGGCCGTCCGGCTCGGCGCCGCCCAAAGCGCCGCTGCGCGTAGGCAACAGAAAGTGCGACATGCCGCCCATGCAGGACGCCGGATGCCACAGTGTGATGGACACGCAGGAGCCCAGGATGGTGCGAATCTGGAATTCGCGGTCGCCCACAAACAGTTCGCCCGGTTGCAGGAAGATGTCTATCAGTTCGTTGAAGCGTTTCACGTCAGAGCGGCCTTCTGTACACCGAGGGGGCCACGCATTCCAGCTCCTGCGTGATGCCGTTCAGGCTCTCCGAATGGCCAACGCAAAAGTAGGCACCGGGCTTGAGCGCATTGATCAGGCGGCCCACCACCTGGCGCTTGGTCTCGTCGTTGAAGTAAATCATCACATTGCGCAGGAAGATGAAGTCGAACTGCCCGACATGGGGCAAGGCCTCGTTCAGATTGACCTGGCGGAAGTTCACCCGGCTGCGCAGTTCGCGTGCAATCAGCAGCTTGCCCTCGTAGGCGCCCTCGCCCTTCAGGCAGAAGCGGCGCAGGTAGTTGGCCGGAATATGGCGCGCCCGCTCCATCGGGTAGAGGGCGCGGGTGGCACCGGTCAGCACCTTGGTACTGATGTCGGTGCCCAGCACCTCCCAGGGTGTGGCGGCCAGGGTATCGGCCATCACCATGGCCAGGCTGTAGGCCTCTTCGCCGCTGGAGCTGGCCGCGCTCCAGACGCGATAGCTCTGGCTGCGGTTGCGGGCCTCCTGCAGCCTGCTGCGCAAAAAGTCGAAGTGCTTCATCTCGCGAAAGAAGTAGGTCTCGTTGGTGGTCAGCAGGTCCACCGCCATCTGCACCTCGTCCGGATCGTCACCCGACTTCAGCAGCGCAAAATAATCGCTGAAGTTGTCCAACTGGTGGACGCCAAGGCGCTTGCCCAGGCGGCCCATCACCAGTTCCTTTTTGCTGGCCGACAGGGTGATGCCGGCCGAGTCAAAAATGAACTGCTGAAACTTGGCCAGTTCGGCGCTGCTGATAGGGCGCATGCGGGGGCCGCTCAGGACACCAGCAGGGGCACGTCGGCAGCGGCCGCAGTCTGCCCCATCTGGCCTATCTCTTCGCTGGACAGCACCCGGTTCACATTCAGCAGGATGACAAACTTGCCGCCCACCTTGCCAATGCCCTCGATGAAGTCGGGCCGGATCTTGGCGCCAAAGCTGGGCGGTGGCTCGATCTCGGAGGCCGGTATCTCCAGCACCGCCTGCACCGAGTCCACCACCACGCCCATGTTCTGGCGCTCACCCTCCACCTGCGTGGCCACCTCGATGATGACGATGCAGGTGCTCTTGGTGACCGGCGTGGAGCTCTTGCCAAAGCGGCTGGACAGATCCATCACCGGCACCACGGCCCCGCGCAGATTGATGACGCCGCGGATACAGGCCGGCATCATGGGCACCTCGGTCAGGCTGGCGTACCAGATGATTTCCTTGATGCACAAAATGTCGATGGAGAACATCTCGCCGCCCAGCATGAAGGTGAGGTACTGCTTCTCCTCCACCACCACGGCTGCGCTCACGGTGGCCGGCAGCCTGCCGCCGGCTTTAACCAATGCATTCATGACGCGCTCCTTAGAATTTGGTGAACTGCGCTTCGTCGATGTCCGCAAGGGCGTGGGTGGGCAGGTGGCCGTTGGCGCGGCCGGCAGCGGGTTTGGCTGCGGCCGGCCTGGTGGCCGGCGCACTCTTGCGCACCGCAAAGTTGCCGGCCTTGCCGGAGCCCATGCCATGCAGCTTGAAGAAGGACATGGTCTGCTGCAGCTGCTCGGCCTGGCTGCTCATCTCTTCCGAGGTGGCGGCCAGTTCTTCGGAGCTGGAGGCGTTCTGTTGCGTGGTCTGGCTGAGCTGACTCACGGCCGCATTGATCTGGCCCACACCGGATGACTGCTCGCTGGATGCGGCCGATATCTCCTGCACCAGGTCCGAGGTCTTGCGGATGGTGGGCACCATTTGCTCGAGCAGCTTGCCGGCTTTTTCGGCCAGCTCCACACTGCTGCCGGCCACTTCGCCGATCTCCTGCGCTGCCACCTGGCTGCGTTCGGCCAGCTTGCGCACCTCGGCGGCGACCACGGCAAAGCCCTTGCCGTGCTCACCGGCACGCGCGGCTTCAATCGCGGCGTTCAGGGCCAGCAGATTGGTCTGTGCGGCAATGTCGTCGATGATGCCGATCTTCTTGGCAATCTCCTTCATCGCTGACACCGTGGCATTGACCGACTCGCCGCCATCGCTGGCGTCCTGCGCGGCCTTGCTGGCCATGCCTTCGGTGACCTTGGCGTTTTCGGTGTTCTGCGCAATGCTGGCCGTCATCTGCTCAATCGACGCGCTGGTTTCTTCCACACCGGCGGCCTGTTCGCTGGCCGCCTGCGACAGCGACTGCGCCGTGGCGCTGACCTCTTCCGAAGCACTGGCCAGGGCCTGGGCGCCGGAGTTCACATCGGTCACCACCTGCGTCAGTTTTTGCA
>CANBTQ010000323.1 GCA_947372425.1 Comamonadaceae bacterium
GTGTTGCCCTGCATGGCCAGGTGCTGCAGCCCGGTGCCGCTCAGGTACCAGGTGCCGCTGCCTTTGTTGAGCGTGATGGCGTTGGCCAGGGTCAGGTTGTTGTTGAGATAGAGCGAGCCGTTGATGCTGAGGTTGGAGCCGATGGTGACGCCGTCCAGCGTGGCTGTGCTGCTGTTGAGCACGGGGTTGGTGTCGGTGCTGACCAGGGTGCCGTTGCTGATGGTGGCGGAGAGCGTGGTTGCGCCCTGCAGCGCGGTGGTGCCACCCCGGTTGTCGATGTTGCCGCTGAGGGTGTTGCCACCGGTGGCGCTGAGGTTGACGTTGAGCGCATTGCCGGCCGCGCCGGCGATGGAGGCGCCGCTGTGCATATTGATGGTGCCGGCGGTTGTCAGCGTCAGGTTGCGGTTGCCACCGCTGCTGTTGGCAATGGCCACGGCGCCACCCGCGTCGGCCGAGCCGTTGACGACGATGGCCCCGCTGCCGCCGCTGCCGGACGTGGTCTGTATGGTGACATCGGTGCCGGTGTTGAGCGCGGTGTTGATCAGCGTGTCGCTGAGGGTGCTGCTGCTCAAGGGATCAAACAGGCCTGCTGTGAGCACGCCACTGCCTGTGCCGTGCACGATGGTGACATCGGCCGGGTCCAGCAGCCACTGGCCTTGCTTGCCGGCGGGGGTCGAGGCATCCACCTGCGCGCCGGCCACGTCCAGTGCCACTTTCCCGGAGGTCTCGATCACGCCGCCGTTGCCACCCAGCGGCCCGCCCCGGGCCGTGATGCGACCCAGCATGCGCGTGGTGTTCTCCGCCCACACGGTGACGCGTCCACCGTTGCCGCGCAGGCCGTCGCTGCCGGTCGCTGCCGCATCAAAGCCATCGGCGCTGATCTGCGCACCGGGCGCCACATACACAAATTGGGCCGTGGCCTCGCCGGCCGCCTGGGCCTGCGGGTCGCCACCCACGCGCACCACACCGCCCTGCGCAGCGCCGGACACGTCGATGCGTGCCTGGTCCAGCAGGGCCACCCGCGCGCCGACCACATCCACCTGCCCGCCCTGTGCACGGATGCTGCTGTTGCCATCGAGCAGGGCATCCGCCGTGGCCCGCAGCAGCACCTTGCCGCCCTGCACGGTGACCGCATTGGCCTGGATCTGCCCGCTGTGGCGCAGGGTGCCGGCAAAGATGGCCACCGCATCGCCCTGCAGCATGCCCAGGTTGAGGGCCGCGTCGGTGGGCGCCTGCACCTGCAGCGATATGCCTTCCAGCCCGCGCCCGGTAATTTCCACCTGCCGGCCCGCAGCCAGAATGGTGCTGCCGTTGGGTGACTGGAGCAGCGCGCTTGGTCCGGTGTCGATCTGGCTGCCCACCAGCACCACGTCGCCGTTGCGTGCCAGCACGGTGCCCTGCACCGACACGCCCGCGCCGGTCGTGCCATTGCCAAAGCGCAGCCGCCCCAGGAGCGCGTCGGCATCGCTCATGCCCAGTGACGAGGCGGTAAAGCCGGCCGTGTCCACCACCGCACCGGCGCCCACCGTGATACCGCTCTGGTTGATCAACAGCAGGTTGCCGTTGCTGCCCAGCGTGCCAAACACCAGAGAGGGGGTGTTGGTGACCACGCGGTTGATGACGGTGCTGCTGGCCGTGGGTTGCTGGAAATAGGTGCTGCTGCCAGCGGGGATGGAGAAGCTTTGCCAGTTGATGGCGGAATGGTTCAGCCCGGCGCCGTTCTGGGTGGTGACCAGCAGCTGCTGTCCGTTGCTGGTCATGCTGGCCTGGCCGACCACGGCCACGCCCCCGGTGGGGTTGGCATACACCTGGCCCGGCACAGCGCCCCAGGCCAGGGCGATGGCAAATGCAGACAGGGTGGTGCGCAGGACGACTGCGGGGGACAGCCCGGGGCTACTGCGGCTGCTGACGGACTTGCCGCGCGAGCCCGAAATTTCGGCAACCGCAACCATGGCACCCAGCGCATGGTTCCAGACCGTACGGAATATGTGATTGAGTGAAGCGCTTGAGCCCACGGTGTCCCCCCTGCGGCGCAAGAGTCCTGGGACCCGCGCAATGAAAAACGACTATAAGCCACATCCCTGCAAATAGGCAGCAATTTCACATGCAACCGCGCCCAACGGGCCAATCGCGTTGGTTAAAGGCTGTTGCGGCCGCGTTGCAGGGCTATGACGGCATGCTGCGCAAGCATTTTTGTCATTTATGGGGCGGGTCGCTGAGCCTGTGGGCGCTGCGGAAGCAAGAAGAGGTGTGGCCTGCGTTTCAGCCAGGCACGGCCCGCGTGGATGCCCCCGTCTTGGTCTTCGGTGCGCCGGAGGCGGTGGCGGTAACGATGGCTTCGAAAAACATATTGCCGTCGATGTCGTTGTTGACGGTGTTGTCGGTCTGGCTGAAGGCCACCGCCACGCCATCGGCACCGGCGCTAAGGGCGTTTTGTGTGGCCTCGGCAGCCGCCAGCTCTTTGGCGTGGGCTATGGCCGCTTCGACACCGGCAAAGTCTTTCGGCCCGGCTTTGGTGTAGACGCGGAAGGTGCCGCGCACCGGTTGGGTCACGGTGATGTGGACGCGCTGCGACACCTCGCCCAGCACGGCGCCGACGGCATTGGCCACTTCGGCGTACTGCGGCACCAACAGCTCCATGCCCAGGGCTGCGGCCACGGCAGGGTAGTAGCTGGAGGCCGGGGCGCCGACGGCAACCAGGGGCATGTCAGGGGCGAAACGCAGGGCGAAGACGGAAGCAGATACGCCGCTTGCGCCTTCGCTGTTTGCTGTGGTGTGCGCGGGTTTTGCGCTGAGGCCTGCCGCAACTGGCGTGCCACCGCTTGCCGCGCCTGCCTCCGGCTTGCCGCCAGGTGCCAGAGCGCCAGCCGTGTGCGGGGCGTCGCCAGCGCTTGTAACTGGGCGCTTACCTTGCAGCGCCATCTGCGTCAGCAGGGCCGCCATATTGCTGGCCCGGTCCTCGTTCATCTGGCCGGCGTCGTTGAGTCCGGCCTCTATGAGTTTTTGGCAAATGGTGGACAGCACCAGGTCCACCACCTGGCGCGACGGCGCCACCGCATCGCCCAGCGCCCAGGTGCCCAGGCCGTACATGTAGCGCATCTGGCGCGCCCAGACGCGCGCACCCAGGGTGGCCGCCGCCTGGCTCCAGTGCGTGGCCATGCCCAGCACATGGGCCGCATCGCTGGGCGTGAAGCCGCTGTAAATCGCCAGGCCCTTGCGCTCCAGCCGCGCCAGCGCGCGTGACAAGGGGCGGTCTTCGATGTTGCTGCGCTCCAGATCCACCGGCCCTTTGGCCAAGCGCTCCCAAGCACGCAGTTCGTCATCCGGCAGGCGGCTGATCAGGGCTTCGTCGCTGTGCAGACGCAGCGCAAAGCGGATCTGGCTGCCGTGGGGTGATTCGTTTTGTTGGCGCTCCAGGACCGGCAGCACCTCGGGGTGCTCATGCGCCAAGAGGCTGATGGGCACCACGCGGCGCGGCCCAATGGCCAGGCCCTTGCCACCCAGAAAGCGCACTTCGCTGTCGCCCCCCAGACCAATGGAATACACCTTGACGGCTTCCACCATGGGCCGCCAGTTGCCGATGAGCGCACCGTCCACACTGAGCTCCGGTCGGCCATTGCGCACCACCGACATTGCGGTGGTGGTGCCGCCCAGATCGGCGACGATGGCGTTCTGGGTGCCACTCAGTGCGCACGCCCCACTCACACTGGCCGCAGGGCCGCTGAGCACCGTGCCCACCGGCCG
>CANBTQ010000324.1 GCA_947372425.1 Comamonadaceae bacterium
GGGACTGAGAGGTACCACACGCGGTCAAACATGTGCTGCGGGCTGTGCAGGCCGTTGAAGTACTTGTTGTAGTGGCTCAGGGCGTGGGTTTCGGTCTGGTAGTGGCGCAGTTCGTCAATCGACTGCATCTGGCAGGCCACGCGGGCACCGGCACCGGTGAACTGGCGACCGGCATGGGCAAAGCCGCGGTAGGCGTAGTACTCCAGCGGCGTCACGCCGGTGAGGAACAGCTTGAGCGCATTGATGTAGCGCGCGTCGCTCACACCAAGCTGGCCGTTGTTCTGGGCAAAGGCCTCGATCACGGCGTACAGCTTTTTCTCTTTTTCGCCCTGGTACTTCCAGTAGGCGTCCATGGTCAGGCGGAAGGGGTCTTCCCACTTGTCCCAGTCGTGGATCTTGATGCCTTCGTACTTGTCGTAGGGGAAGACCTTTTCCATAGTCTGGTAGGTGGTGTCCCAGGCGAGGTCGCGGGTCATGGCGGCGTAGCGGTCTTTCAGACCGAGCTTCTTCTTGATGACGGGGGTGTCCATGTGGTGTCTCCTAAGGGGGTGTGGGGTTCAGTGCGTCCAGCTCAGCGAGAACTGGTCGTCGTCTTCGTCGATGTGGCCCGAGAGGGTGACCAGGTTGACGTGGATTTGCTGCAGGTTGAAGGAGCGGCCGATCAGCTCTTCAATGCTTTCGCGTTTGATCACCAGGCTGCCAGGCGCAATGATCTTGACCAGGCCGGTGGGGTAGGTGGCTTCGGCTTTTGCGTTGTCTGCCAGGATGGCATCGATGATGGGACGCGCGTCTTCGTTGTCCTGGAAGGCGATGAATACATTCGACATGGGGCTTGTCTCCTTGGGTTTTTGTTGTGTGCTCAGGCGCTGATGCCGGCCTTCTTGCCGCGCAGGTCCAGCGCCGCACGGGCTTCCAGCAAGGCCTGTGCGCCTGCAGCGCCCAGTGCCAGTTCGGCCAGCGGTGCCAGGGCGGTCTGGGCACGGTCGGCCCAGGCCTGGACCCAGCCGGCAACCAGCTGCTTGTTATCAGTGGATTCGGCAGCAGCCACTTTCAGCACGGCGTCAATCCAGCGCGCGCTCTCGCTATGCCACTCGGGCATGAAGGCGGTGAGCATGGCCACGGCCGTGCCACCCTGGGGCACGATGTGGTCATCCACAAAGCTGCCGAACATCAGCGGGTAGAGCTGGCCGTCCAGGGCAAAGTTCTGGGCGATGAAAAGTTCAAACGGGTCCTTCAGCACCAGCGTGTCTTCCACGTAGTGGCGCAGCGGCTGCCAGCGCGGGTCGTTGAGCCAGTCGTTCTTGCCGGCTTGCAATACGCCGGGTTCATCCAGTGCCAGGCCCAGACGGGTGATGAACTGGGCCGCACCGAGTTGGTCCATGGCGTGGAACATGGCGGGTGCGGTAAACGGCGTGCCGTAACCGTAGGCGCCGATGGAGCTGTTGTTCATATTGCCGCCCCAGGCCACATGGCGCAGCGGCATCAACACCTGGCAGACCTTGGCGCGCACGGCATCATCCATCTTGGACACCAGCTTGCGCGAGTCGACAAATTCGTAGCTGGCTTCGATGGCATCCTGCTGCTTGGCGCGGGCCATGGTCCAGGTAGCGTAGTAATACTGGCGCGGGTCGCGCAGCGCATTCCAGTCCGCCAATTTGATCGCCGAGCGCGAGGCGTCAAAGATCTCGTGTTCCGGGTCCCAGGTGGGGCGGTAATGGAAGTTGGCCGTGGGCTGTGTGCCCAGGGTCGCCTCCTGGTAGCGCGAGGCCGGCTTGTCGCTGCCCACGTAGTGCGCGGTGTGCGCAAAGGTATTGCGCAGGGGCTTGATTTCACGGGTATGCAGATCTACAGACATGGGAACAATCCTTTGTGGGAGTGGTGTGGCGCGGGGATTCAATCGGAGAGCATTTGCACGTTCTGGCGGACGCAAAAATCGTCAAAGGCAGGGCGGGGCAACATCAGGTCAACAAACAACTCGGGCCAGCCAATGGCGAACTCGAAACAGACCAGTCCGTCGGCACGCAGCTGTTTGATGCGCACGTACTTGCGGGTGACGTCGCAGATGCGTTCATCCGTTGTGGTCGGCGCTTTGCTTAGGGTCAGGGTCTTGGGCATGGTGTGGCGGGTAGGTGCGTCATGACTTTGCAAGGACCCTGCCAAAAATCGCGTCAATGCCAAAAATCTCGATATTTCAAGGGATAACCCCTAGAAATTCGATCCAGCAACGCGCCATTTGCAGCCGTATTTGGCATGGCCTAGGGCTAACCCTTAGACGATAGGCCGACCTTCTTCCTCTGAAATACTGCATTTGATGCACGCCAAACGGCTAAAATTCACCAAATGATCAATTTCCCAAAGTCACACAGGCCGTCCGGTGACTTGGGTCATGGATTTTAAAAATATCGAGAAAATGGCATTCAAGCCTTAGCACGAGACAACCTGCACCATGAGCTTCAAATACCCCCCGGACAGCGATTTGCGCCGCCTGCTGCGCTTTGAGACCGACAGCGGAGCCATCTGGCTGGGGGACCGGCGCATGGTGCTGATGCACACCAACGCCCTGGCCGCCTTGCGCCAGGATCTGATCACCTCCGTCGGCCCCGAGCACGCGCGGCGCCTCCTGACGCGCATGGGCTATGCCTCGGGCCTGTCCGATGCCGAGTACGCCAAGAAGACGCGCCCGGGCGAGGCCCTGCAGGACAGCTTTATGGTGGGGCCGCAGCTGCACATGCTCGAAGGCGCAGCGCGGGTCACGCCGGTCAAGCTCGCCTTTGACATTGCGGCGGGCCAGTTCTTTGGCGATTTCCGCTGGGACCATTCCTGGGAGGCCTATGCGCACCGGCAGAAGTTCGGCGTGGTGGAAGACCCGGCCTGCTGGACGCTGATGGGCTATGCCAGCGGCTATACCAGTGCCTTCATGGGTCGTCTGATCCTGTTCAAGGAAACGCAGTGCGCCGCCTGTGGTGCCGACCATTGCCAGATCATCGGCCGCCCGATTGAGGAGTGGCCGGATGGCGAGGCGCACCGTGTCTATTTCACCGACGACTCGCTGATGGAAAAGATGGAGGCCCTGCAGTCGCAGGTGGAGGCGCTCAAGTCCACGCTGGAGCCTGCCACCCAGGGCGGCCAGTTGATCGGCAACTCCAGCGCCTTTCGCAAGGCCTACACGCTGATGCAGAAGGTGGCACCCACCCAGGCCACCGTGCTGCTGACCGGTGAGACCGGCGTCGGCAAGGAACGCTTTGCGCGTGCCCTGCACGAGCTCTCCAGCCGCGCCGACAAGCCCTTTGTGGCGGTGAACTGCGCCGCCCTGCCGGCCGAGCTGATCGAGGCCGAATTGTTCGGTGTGGAAAAGGGCGCCTACACCGGCGCCCATGCGGCGCGCGCCGGGCGCTTTGAGCGCGCCGATGGGGGCACCCTGCTGCTCGACGAGGTAGGCGAGCTGCCGCTGGCGGCGCAGGCCAAGCTGCTACGCGTGCTGCAGGAGGGCGAGATCGAACGTGTCGGCGGCGAGGCCACGCGCAAGGTGAATGTGCGCCTGGTGGCCGCCACCAATGTGGATCTGGAGCAAGCCGTGGCGGCCGGGCGTTTCCGGCGCGACCTGATGTACCGCCTGAATGTCTACCCGATCTGCATTCCGCCGCTGCGCGAGCGCAAGACCGACATCGAGTTGCTGGCCCAGGGCATGCTCGCGCGCTTTTGCGTGCTGCACAGCAAGCGCGTGCTGGG
>CANBTQ010000325.1 GCA_947372425.1 Comamonadaceae bacterium
CGGCCGGTGTCGGCAATCATCTCCATGCACAGCTGCGCCTCCCGATACGTCGGGCCGCCGGGCACCGTGGTGCCCACGCCGGGTGCGATGGCCGGGTCCAGAAAGTCCACGTCAAAGCTCACATGCAAATGGGTGTTGGCATCCATCAGCGCCAGGGCCAGCTCCATGGCGGCGCGCATGCCCATCTCGTCGATGTAGCGCATGTCAAACACCTCCAGGCCCTGCTCGTGCACAAAGCGTTTTTCGCCCTGGTCCACGCTGCGGATGCCGATTTGGCGCACCCACTTGGCGTTGATGGCCGGCACATGACCACCGATCTCGATCAGCGCCTGCGGGCCAAAGCCGCACAGGCAGGCCACCGGCATGCCGTGGATGTTGCCGCTGGGCGTGAGCGCGCTGGTGTTGAAGTCGGCATGGGCATCCAGCCACAGCACGCGCAGCTTTTTGCCGGTGTCACGGCAGTGGCGCGCCACGGCGCTGATGCTGCCTATGCCCAGGCAGTGGTCGCCACCCAGGACTATGGGCATGCGGCCCAGCTGCAGCTCGGCATACACCGCGTCGTGCAGCGTCCGGTTCCAGGCCACCACCTCGTCCAGATGGCGGTAGCCCGCCACCGGTGGCTGCCAGGGGTTGCCGGGGCCGACCAGATTGCCCCGGTCCTGCACCTCCAGCCCGTGGCTCTGCAGCGTGGGAATGAGTTTGGCCACGCGCAGGGCCTCTGGCCCCATGCTGGCGCCGCGCATGCCCGCGCCGATGTCGGTGGGTGCGCCAATCAGGCTGATTTTTGTGTTCATGGGATTTGCATTCTGAAAAGCGGCAGGCGTTCGCCCACCTTGATGCCGCGCGCATTGCGTAACAGGCGCGCGCGCCAGGGCTCCAGCAGCTTGCGCTGCGCATCGTCCAGCCAACCGAGCTGGTCCAGCACTTCTACCGTGGCGGCAAACAGCGCCGGCTTGTTGCCGTCGATGATCTTGATGGCCAGGGCCTCGCCGCGGCTCTTGCTGCCAATCACCTGCACGCCATCGGCGCCGACCTTGCTGACCCAGTCGCCACGCCCGGCCTGCATAAAGGCCAGGTCGTTGCGCCCGGTGCCGCTGACCATCCAGGGCTGGGCTGTCATGGCCTCAGCCAGCAGGGCAAAGCTGGCGCCGAACTCGGCATCGGCCTTGCCGCTGGCCAGGCGCGCATAACCATAGGCCAGCTTGGACAGGGGCATGGCGTAGTTGGGTGCCGAGCAGCCGTCTATGCCCAACTTGAGCTCGTCTTCGTCCATGCCGACGGCACGCGCCACGTCGCGGCGTATGGCCTGTTGCAGCGGGTGGTCCGCCACGATGTAGTCCTCGGTTGGCCAGCCGTTCTGCACGCAGTGCGCCAGAAAGCCGGCGTGCTTGCCGCTGCAGTTGTTGTGGCGCTCGTCAAATGCCAGGCCCTCGGGCGGGCTTTGGTCCAGCAGGGTGAACAGGCCCGGCACATGGCAGCCGCAACGCAGCGTGCGCACGTTCAGCCCGGCCTTGCCCAGCATGGATTCGGCGGCCGCCACATGCGCCTCCTCGCCGTTGTGGCTGGCGCACAGCATGGCGATTTCCGGCTGCGTAAAGCCGAATTGCGCCGGGCCGCCGGCCTCGACAAAGGGCAGGGCCTGCAGGGCTTTCAGGGTGGAGCGGCTGAAGGTGCGCAGGTGCGCGTCCCCCGCATACGACACCAGCTTGCCGCGTGTATTCACCACCGCCACGCTGCCGAAGTGCAGGCACTCCTGCAGGCCGCCGCGCGTGAGTTGTATCAGGGGTTCCAGCGTCACATCCACTCCATTGTTTTCGTTGCATCCAGGCGCGTAGCATAGACGCAGGGCACGTGGACGTGCAGACGGCGCCGCGCCGGCGCCTGCCTATACTGCGACATCCACTTAGTGCCAGGTGCCCCATGCTCACTTCAGACAACAAAGCCCGCTACCAGAAGGACGGCTTTCTGGCCCTGCCGGATTTCAAAAATGCGGCCGAGATCGCTGCGCTGCGCACGCGCGCCGGGCAGATGGTGGACGCGTTTGATCCGGCCAGCAGCAAGACCATCTTCACCACCAACGACCAGGTCCGGGCCGTGGACCGCTACTTTCTGGATTCGGCCACGCGCAGCAGTTGCTTCTTCGAGGAAGAGGCCTTTGATGCGCAGGGTCAGCTCAGGCAGGCCAAGGCCCTGTCCATCAACAAGATCGGCCACGCCATGCACGACCTGGACCCGGTGTTTGGCGCCTTCTCGCGCACACCCGCCCTGGCTGCGGTGGCGGCCGATGTGGGCCTGGCCGAGCCGCAGATCTGGCAGTCCATGTACATCTTCAAACAACCCGGCATTGGCGGCGAAGTGGGTTGGCACCAGGACGCCACTTTTTTTGACAGCACGCCGATCACGGTGACCACCTTCTGGTTTGCACTGGAAGACGCCACGCTGGACAACGGCTGCCTGTGGGTGGAGCCGGGCGGTCACCGGGGCCCGCTGCGCGAGCGCTTTGTGCGCCGCGGCGACACGGTCACCATGGAAAAGCTGGACGCCACGCCCTGGCCCGACAGCCGCAACGCCGTGCCGCTGGAAGTGCAGGCCGGCACGCTGCTGGTGTTCCACGGCCTGCTGCCGCATTACAGCGCGCCCAACCGCTCGGCCCGTTCGCGCCATGCCTACACCCTGCACGTGACCGATGGCCGCAGCGCCTATGCGACCAGCAACTGGATACAGCGCGGTGCCGACTTCCCGGTCAGGGGATTTGCCTAGCGTGCTAAGCTGCCAACCCCGATTTGAAACAACAATTACTTGACGGAGACCACCCCATGCCAGGACTCGTACCCCAGATTGATCCGGACGGATTGCTTGAGTTTTCGGTGGTCTACACCGACCGCGCGCTCAACCACATGTCACAGCGCTTTCAGGGCGTGATGAAGGACATCTCCGCCATGTTGAAGGAGGTCTACCACGCCCCCTCCGTGGCCCTGGTGCCCGGCAGCGGCACCTTTGGCATGGAAGCCGTGGCGCGCCAGTTTGCCACCGGCAAGAAGGCCCTGGTGATCCGCAACGGCTGGTTCAGCTACCGCTGGACACAGATTTTTGACATGGGCAATATCCCGTCCGAATCCACCGTGCTCAAGGCCCGCCGCACCAGCGACGCCAAGCAGGCCGACTGGGCGCCCTGCCCGATTGCCGAGGTGGTGGCCACCATCCGTGAGAAGAAGCCCGATGTGGTGTTTGCACCCCACGTGGAAACCTCCGCCGGCATGATCCTGCCCGACGACTACTTGCGTGCCGTGGCCGATGCCGTGCACGAAGTGGGTGGCCTGTTTGTGCTGGACTGCATTGCCTCTGGCGCGCTCTGGGTCAACATGGAAGACATTGGCGTGGACGTGCTGGTCACCGCGCCGCAAAAGGGTTGGAGCGGCTCGCCTTGCTGCGCCATGGTGATGCTCAGCGCGCGCGCCCGCTCGGCAATAGACGGCACCACCAGCACCAGCTTTGCCTGCGATTTGAAGAAGTGGATGCAGATCATGGAAGCCTATGAAAAAGGCGGCCATGCCTACCACGCCACCATGCCCACCGACGCCCTGATCCGCCTGCGCGAGGTGATGAATGAAACGCGCGCCTACGGCTTTGAAAAAGTGCGCCAGGAGCAGATCGCACTGGGCAGCAAGGTGCGCGCCTTGTTTGAGCGCCGCGGTATTCAAAGCGTGGCAGCCGAAGGCTTC
>CANBTQ010000326.1 GCA_947372425.1 Comamonadaceae bacterium
AGGCGGGCCAGTTCTGCGTTGATGGTCTTGGCCAGCACCGGGCCGTAGTGCGCAATGTCGGCCAGCGGCGCGTAGCCGTAGCCGATCACAAGTCCCTTGGCATCGGTGCGTTGCAGGCAATAGGCGCTGAGTGCGCGCACGGTCAGGCCCAGGCCGCCGATGCGCAGGGCCAGCGCCTTGTCGTCCATGCCATTGGGCAGACGCAGGCACAGGTGCAGGCCCTGCTCGGCGCCGGTGATTTGCGCATGCTTGCCAAGGCAGGGTTGCAGCGCTTCGAGCAGGCAGTGCCGGCGCTCGGCATAGCTGTGGCGGGCACGCCGCAGGGCACTGGCAAAGTGGCCCAGCTCAATGAACTCTGCCAAGGCCGCCTGCAAGGGCATCTGGCCCGGGCGGTTCAGGTCGTAATGGGCTTGCTTGAAGGCCGACACCAGGCGCTTGGGCACCACCAGATAGCCCAGCTTGAGGCCGGGATACAGCACCTTGGAGAACGATCCCATGTAGAGCACGCGCTGCTCCTGATCCAGGCCCGCCAGCGAAGACAGGGGAGGGCCGCTGAAGCGGAATTCGCTGTCGTAGTCGTCTTCCAGAATCCAGGCATTGTGGGCCGCCGCAATCGACAGCAGTTGCTGGCGGCGCGGCAGCGACATCACGGCACCGGTGGGGTACTGGTGCGAGGGCGTGGTGTAGATCAGCCGGGGCGCATGCTTTTCGTCTGCGGGCCCCGGCGCCATGCCGTGTTCGTCCACCGGCACCGGGTGGGCGCGCAGGCCGGTGGCCATGAAGGCCTTGATGGCGCCCCAGTAGGCCGGGTCTTCCAGCCACACTGTGTCGCCATGGTCGCCCAGCAATTGCGCGCACAGCTCCAGCGACTGTTGCGTGCCACTGGTGATGATGACCTGCTCCACGTCCAGCGGCACGCTGCGGAACACGCGCAGGTAATCGGCCACGGCGCGGCGCAGCGGCGCGTGGCCGCCGGAGTAGCTGTAGTCCAGCATCTCGGGGTAGGTCATGCGCCAGTGCTTGTTTTGCAGGCGCTGCCACAGGGCCACCGGAAAGGCGCTGAAATCGGCCAGGCCGGGGGTGAAGGGTTGCACCTCCAGCTGGGTGGCGCAGAAGGTGGTGCTGAGTGCATGGCCGCGCCTGGATAGCTGCGCCTGCCGCAGCGTGGTTTGCGCGTGCGGGGTGCGGGCATGGGCTTTGGGTACGTTGTCGTTCACGTAGGTGCCGCTGCCCACCCGGCTGACCAGATAGCCCTCTACCCCCAACTGGTTCAGCGCTGCCACCACGGTGTTGCGCGACAGCTTGAGGTCTTGCGTGAGTTCGCGGCTGGAGGGCAGGCGGTCGCCGGCACCCAGTTTGCCGTCGAGGATGGCGCGGCGCATGGCCTCGTACAACTGCCGGTGCAGCGGCATGTTGTCCTGTTGGCTCAGACGCCCCATTTCGGTGAGTAGCAATTCGGACAGCATGTTTTTCCCGGTTTTTGATGTTTCTCAAATGGCACCATGGAGCCGCCTCAAATGGCTCCGGATCTATGCCAATTTTGCAACACAATCCTGCAAAGAACATGGAGACACGAATGAAAAAGCCACCGGCATGGGTTTGGCTACCTGCCGATCATCGCCTGCTCGGAAGCGAGGAGCGCAGCATGCCTTTTCTGGTGCTGGGCGACAAATACGCCCGCGCCGTCAAGGTCAACGCACAGGCGCAGCCGGTGCTGTTTCCACTGGCGGATGCCGACCAGATTGATGCGCTGCTGGCGCAGGTGGATGGCGTGATGCTGACCGGTTCCCCCTCCAATGTGCACCCTGCGCGCTTTGGCTCCACGCTGGCCGATGCGAAGCTGATGCTGGACGAGGCGCGCGATGATTTGACGCTGGTATTGGTCAACGCCTGTGTGGCACAAGGCGTGCCGCTGCTGGGTATCTGCCGCGGCTTCCAGGAGATCAATGTGGCCATGGGCGGCACGCTGCACCAGCAGGTGCACGCCATGCCCGGCTATCTGGACCATCGCGAGTCACCCGATGGTGCGTACGAACAGCAGTACGGCCCGAGCCACGCAGTACGCTTGGAGATCGGTTCCGCCTTTGCACGCTGGGCCGGTGCCGACTCGGCGATGGTGAACTCGGTTCATGGCCAGGGCGTGGAGCGTTTGGCACAGGGATTGCGTGCCCTCGGCCATGCGCCCGATGGGCTGGTGGAAGCTTTTGAAGTGGAAGGGGCCAAGGCCTTTGCCTATGCGGTGCAGTGGCACCCTGAATGGAAGGCTTCCGAGAACCCGTTTTATGCAGCCATATTTGAGTCCTTTGGCCAGGCCTGCCGCAAGCGGCAGGCTGAGCGTTTGGGCTACTGAAAACTACGCTGCCAAGCAGCAAGGAGAGAGCGATGACTGAAACCAAAAATATGAATTTCAACGATCTGGAACAGTGGCTCAACGAGCGCCGCGTCACCGAGGTGGAATGCCTGGTGCCCGACTTGACCGGTGTGGCCCGCGGCAAGATTCTGCCCCGCGCCAAGTTCACCGAGGACCGAGGCATGCGCCTGCCGCAAGCCATTGTGGCCATGGGCGTGACCGGCGAATTCCCCGAGAGCGGCCCCTATTACGACGTGATTGATCCGACGGACAAGGACATGCAGTTGCGGCCCGACCCCAGCACCGTGCGTATCGTGCCCTGGGCCACCGACCCCACGGCGCAGGTGATTCACGATTGCTTTGACCATGCCGGCAACCTGGTGCCCTTTGCACCCCGCTCGGTGCTGCGCCGTGTCTGCGACCTGTTTGCCGCCGAAGGCCTGCAACCGATCGTGGCGCCCGAGCTGGAGTTTTACCTGACGGCCCGCAACACCGATCCCAACACCTTGCTGAAGCCGCCCATTGGCCGTAGTGGCCGCGCCGAAACCTCGCGCCAGGCCTACAGCATCGATGCGGTGAACGAGTTTGATCCGCTGTTCGAAGAAATCTACGACTACTCCGACAAGATGGAACTCAACGTGGACACGCTGATCCACGAAGTGGGTGCCGGGCAGATGGAAATCAATTTCTTTCACGCCGAGCCCATGGGCCTGGCCGATGAGGTGTTCTTCTTCAAGCGCACGGTGCGCGAAGCGGCGCTGCGCCACGACATGTATGCCACCTTCATGGCCAAGCCGATTGCCGGTGAGCCGGGCAGTGCCATGCATGTGCACCAGAGTTTGCTGGATGTGGCCACGGGCAAGAACGTGTTCAGCAACCCGGACGGCACGCCCTCCGAGATGTTCATGCACTACATCGGTGGCCTGCAGCGCTATATTCCCGCGGCCATGGTGCTGGTGGCACCGTATGTGAACAGCTACCGCCGCCTGTCGCGCAATACCGCCGCACCCATCAATATCGAATGGGGCTATGACAACCGCACCGTGGGCATCCGCTCACCTATCTCTTCACCCGCCGCGCGCCGGGTGGAAAACCGTGTGATTGGCGCGGACGCCAACCCCTATGTGGCCATGGCCATGACGCTGGCCTGCGGTTACCTCGGTATCAAGAACAAGATCAAGCCCAAGGCGGAAATGCGGGGCGATGCCTATCTGTCGGCCTACTCATTGCCGCGCAGTCTGGGCGAGGCGCTGGACTGGCTGCGCAAGGAGTCTGATCTGCACGAGGTGCTGGGCAAGGAGTTCATCACCGTGTACTCCGAAATCAAGGAACTCGAATTTGACGAATTCATGAAGGTGATTTCGCCC
>CANBTQ010000327.1 GCA_947372425.1 Comamonadaceae bacterium
AGGCGCAGGTAAAACTGCAACGGGCTCACGCGCAGGTGGTCCTGGAACAGACGCTCCAGCTGGCGCCGTGTGACGCCAATGGCTGCCGCAAGCGCCTCGCTGGACAAGGGTGTTTCGATGTGCTGCTCCATGCGTTCGATCACCTGCACGACCTTGGCGTTGTGCACCTTGTAGCGTGCCGAAATCTGCAGGCGCTGGTGGTCGGCGCGCTCGCGCACCCAGCCGCTTACCAGCTGCTCGGATACCAGCAGGGCCAGGGCATTGCCGTGGTCGCGGCTGATCACCTCCAGCATCAGGTCCACGCTGGCCATGGCACCAGCCGAGGTCATCAGCCGGGGCGACAGTGTGAAGCGCACCTCACCCTGCACCGGCACCAGCGGATAGCGCTCCTGAAAGGCCGGTACCGCTTCCCAATGCAGGGTCACGCTTTCTCCCTTGAGCAGACCGGCTTCGGCCAGCACAAAGCAGCCGGTGTCTACGGCGCCCAGGCCGGCGCCCTGTTGCACCCGCTGTTGCAGCAGGCGGCCTATGGCGGGCGTGTAGTGGTTCAGGGGATTGAAGCTGGCAATGGCAAACACGACCGAGGCCGCGCTGGGGTCCGACAGACAGGCCTGTGGATGCAGGTCTATGCCGTTGCTGGCCGTGACCGGCAGGCCGTCCGCAGAAACCATGCGCCACACGTAGGCACCGGGCTTGAAACGGTTGGCAATGCGCAAGGGCTCCACCAGCGCGGCAAAGCCAATAAACGAAAACTCCGGCAGCAGCAAAAAATCAAAAACATGGCGAGGCATGGCCCAAGTAGGCCACGGCTTTGGCGCCGCTGTCTATCCGCTGCGGCGGAAATGCCGCGCTGCCGGCATGGCCGCGCGGTGCACCTCAGGCGTGGTGGTTTTCGCGGGCGACAGGCGCCTGCCGGTTTGCGACCGGCGCGGCCGTACCCAGCACCGAGAACAGGTCCTTGGGGTCGGCCAGGGCCGGAATCAGCGGCAGCGGCTCGCCAATGCCCAAGGCCAGGGCCTGCTCGCGCATGAAGCGCAGGGCCGAATAGTCTTCCAGCGCAAAGCCCACCGAATCAAACACGGTCACCTGCTCGTCCGCGCTGCGGCCCATGGCCGTGCCATTGAGCACCTGCCAGAGTTCGGTGACCGGGAAGTCGGCTGCCATCTGCTGCACATCGCCCTCCACGCGCGACTGGGGTGCGTACTCCACAAACACCGGACCGGCGCGCAATACATCCGCATGCAGTTCGGTCTTGCTGGGGCAGTCGCCGCCCACGCCATTGATGTGCATGCCGGGCTGCACCATGCCGGGGGTGATGATGGTGGCCTGGCTCTTGTCGGCGGTCACCGTGGTGATGATGTCGGCACCCCGGGCGGCGTCGGCCGCGCTGCTGCACTTCACCAGGCGCAGGCTGGTGCCGGCCAGGTTGCGCATCAGCTTGGCGGTGGCGGCTTCGTCAATGTCATACAGGCGCAACTCTTCGATGCCCAGCACATGGTGGAAGGCCAGGGCCTGAAACTCGCTTTGCGAGCCGTTGCCGATCAGCGCCATGACGCGGCTGTCGGGCCGTGCCAGGGCCTGTGCCGCCATCACCGAGGTGGCGGCCGTGCGCAGGGCGGTGGTCAGGGTCAGTTCGCTCACCAGCAGCGGGGTGCCGGTGTCCACATCGGCCAGCACGCCAAAGGCCATCACCGTGGACAGGCCGCGCTGGGTGTTGCCGGGGTGGCCGTTGACGTACTTGAAGGTGTAGGTCTTGGCGTCGGCAATGGGCATCAGCTCGATCACGCCATTGGCCGAGTGGCTGGCCACGCGGGCCGTCTTGTCAAATTCGGGCCAGCGCAGAAAGTCGGCGCGAATCGCCTCCACCAGGCCGGCAAAAATGGCGGGCAGACCGCGCGTCTGCACGATCTCCGCCACATGTTGCGGGCTCAGAAAAGCGGTGTGGATGTGGGCGGGCTGGGTGGTCAGGTAGTTCATGGTCTGTCTCCTCAATGGGTGTTGGAAGAAGTTTGACGGCTGACGCTGTTAATAGTAATCATCAATTACATATACAAAACGGCAATTTTTTATCAAAATGGCAGAATTCAATGACGAAATGATCAATACCCATGGATGAGACCGACAAGGAACTGATTGCCCTGCTGCGCCAAAACGCCCGCATGAACGTGGCCGATCTGGCGCACAAGCTCAAGGTGTCGCGCGGCACCGTCACCAACCACCTGCGCAAGCTGGAGGACAGCGGCGTCATCCACGGCTATACCGTGCGCCTGCGCCCGGATGCGGAGACCGAGCGCATCCGGGCCTGGATGGGGGTGATGGTCGAAGGCAACCAGACCCGCCTGGTGATCAGCAGCCTGCTGGGCGAACCGGGCGTGTCCGAGTTGCACGACACCAACGGGCGCTGGGACCTGCTGGCGGCTCTGGAGGCGCGCACCATGACCGAGCTGTCTGAAATCCTGGAACGCATCCGCTTGATCAGCGGCATCCGCAGCACCGAAACCAACATCCATCTGGCCACCTACCGTTGAAAGAAGTCCAGACCCTAGAATGGATTCTCCAGGGATACCCGTTCATCCATAACCAGGCTGCAAGCCCATAACGAAATGACGACTTTTGTTTTGACCGCGTTGGCGACGCTGGCGGCGTTGCTGCTGCTGACCGCGCTGTTCTTTTTTGTGCTCACGCGCGGCGCTCTGATCGTGCGCAGCTTCTCGCCCACGCACAGTGCCACCTCCCATGTGTATCCGATTTACTCGAACATGCGCCTGATCAAGTTCGTGGATTACCAACCGGTGATTTCGGCCATCCTGCTGTTCCAGTACCCGCGCCTGGTCGGCCGCATCGTGACCGAATTGCAGCGCATCAATCTGGCGGGCAAGAAGGTGCTGATCACCTCCTGCGCCTTTGGCAACGTGATTCCCCGCGTGGTGGAAGCGGCGGTGCAGGCCGGCACCAGTGATGTGCTGATCAGCGACATCGTGAACAACGAGCTGCTGAATGCCCGCTCCAAACTGCAGCCCTTCGAAAGCAGCATCCGCTACATCTCCGACGATGCCACGGCCATGCGCCAGCCCGATGGGTCGGTGGACGTGAATGTGTTGTTCTTTCTGCTGCACGAGTTGCCCCATCCGCTCAAGGCCAAGGCACTCAACGAAGCCAGCCGCGTGCTCAAGCCCGGCGGCAAGCTGTTTATCGGCGAGTTCCACCGCCCCCGCCTCGCCCTCCTGCGGGCTTTCAGCTGGCTGTATTTCAAGGTCTTCGAGCCCTATGGCCTGGCCTTGTGGGACCAGGAAGATCCGGTGGTCTACCTGCAGTCGATTGGTGAGTGGACGGTGGTGCGCAACACCTACTTCTTCAGCAACTACCAGATGATCACGGCCACCAAAAAGTAAGCCGGCGTGCCAACCGGGGCTGCGGGCGAAGGCCCGCGCGGCCCGTTCCCAGTATTAGCGCTGCTACTGCACCGCCAAAGCCATTCATCCCTGTTTGCAAGTGGAAGTCCCGCAGGCACACTGCGCTCTTCCAACAAACAACTCAGGAGCACAGCATGCGCATCGGCCTTCCCAAGGAAATCAAGAACCACGAATACCGCGTCGGCCTCACCCCGGCCAGCGTGCGCGAACTTATCTCCAACGGCCACTCGGTGCTGGTGCAAAAGGGCGCCGGTGCCGACATCGGCTTGAGCGACGAGCAGTATGTGGCCGCTGGCGCC
>CANBTQ010000328.1 GCA_947372425.1 Comamonadaceae bacterium
CATTTCGATCACATGCATGACGTGGGGTGATTCCCACTGGTTGTTGATCCGGCCCAGCAATGCCGGATAGGCATCCAGCGCCCGACCCTCGTCCCGAAACATGGCAAATTCCGGAACACTCGCATTGAACATGCGGTTGAATTCCTGACGGAACTGGCGGAAGTCGGTTTTCCGGCTGTATGTGTTGGCGATATCCAGCAAATCCAGAAACAGCAGCGGGCTTTCCTTGGGATTGGCGCGAATGCCATCTTCCAGCAGACCAATCGCTTCATCAATCTTGCCCTGGGTGGCCAGTGCCCTGGCCTGCTGGCGCCGGCTCAGCAAAGATTCTGCGTTGAAGTCATAGCCCGCCCCGGTCTGTGGCGCCATGCTTTCCCGGAAAGCGACTGGGCTATCCAGCACCGTGTGCGATGAGTCCATGCCGATGTCCGTCAGGTCGAGGTCAATATTGGCATCCTCCGCTGCAAACGCGTCCGGTCGGGTGGACGGGTTCATCGCCGTGGTGTGCGCCATGGCGCCAGGTACCGCATCACGCGCCGGCCCCGGCTGCGGGGCAGGGTCCGCCCAGGCGAACTGACGGGAGCGTTTGCTCCACAAGTAGGTCAGCGCACCCAGGCAGAGAGCCAACAGGGCGATCAGTCCGTAGACCAAAACCACCGGCACCCGATCTTCTTCCGCCTTCTCCAGGCGCTCACGCAGGGCAGCCAGACTGGCTTCGTTCTTGACGGCCTGATCCAGCAGTGTGCGCAGGTCCACCTGCAACTGCTGTACTTTTTGCGTGTCGCGCGCCACATCGTCCTGCAGCGTGGTTGCCGTGGTGGTGGATTCCAGCGATTTGACACGCTCTGCCAGGGTCTCGACCGGATCCAGACGCAACCGCGGTTTGCCGGTACCGGAATCCGGATGCGGCACAGCAGGCTTTTCCGCTTTGGCAGTACTTTGCTTTTTGGGTGGGGGCTCCGGAGCAAGGGCTTTGGCCGGCTCTTTCGGGGCTTCTTTGGGGGCTGGTGTTGGTTTCGCCGGCTTGTCATGCCGGGTGTCAGGCTTGACCGCGCTTGTAGCCGTCGGACCCGGGGCCGCGCTAGCCAGTGCAGTTTCTGCCGGTGTCACCGTCGGCACCTGCGGCGCCAGCGGTGCAGCGGCGCGGTTGGATGCCAGCGGCACCGTTTCGCTGGGAAAGTCCGCCAGCAGCACATATTTGCGCGAGACCTTGGGGGCACAGCCCGCACGCACGTACACCGTTACGACCGGTTCGTCGATCAGGGTTGATGAATTGATTTTGACGTTGAACGTGCCGGGCACGTCGGTAGGCATGGCCTGAACCTGTATCCGGCTGCTGTCCAGACGGGTGTCGCCGTGGAACACGTCGGCTTCCGCGCACAGTGCGGTGTCGGTCTGGCCTACATCCAGCTGCACCGGAACCACCAGTTCAAGCGGCTGACCAATCCAGGCAGCGCCACGGGCCCTGCCGAGATTCAGCGCAGCGCTGGCCAGCGCCGTTCCCGCCAAAACAAACCCCAGTGTGACCGCTTTGAATCTCATACCTGCCCTAAACATTTAGCTACATTCTCGCACGCAGGCAAACTTTGTAGCATGACATGAAGCTGGCTGTTGCGAACTAACTGCACCGCTTTGCATGGCAATAAGTTCGATTGCGCACCACCGCCTCGTTTCTTACCCGGGTGCCGCAGCGATGTGAAAGATGCCCGGGTCGTGGGCGCTGCCGGGCCCTAAACGCTTTTGCAGCAAGCGGTAGGTATCCAGGTCAAAGGACAGCGTCCGCCCTTTGCTGTTGAGCGCATCCAGATCGGACGGGTCATGCACTGTGTCAATGTGGCACCATTGGTCGAAAACGTGGATATCCGTGCGGCCGGAGGGCGCATGGTATTCGCGGATAGCCACTTTGCCGGCATGCGGCCAGGCGTGCAGGCGCTGTGCCGTCAGCGCCATCTGAACGCGTAGCCGATGCAAGTGCAGTGGCTCGCGGCCGCAGCAGGCTCCCTTGCAGTGGCCGATCTGGCACGCAAAGCACGGGCCTTTGCCGGATTCCAGGCCCAGCAGGCGAGGGCACAGGCCATGGGTACCTGCCAAGGCCCGCAAGGCATCCAGCGCCTGGCGTTTGGAACGGTAGGTGCCGTACAACCGTCCCCACTGCGCGGGCTCTACGTCATCAAACTGCACCAATTGCACCAGCGGGTTGGCATCGGGTGCGTCGTTCAGACGCCAGCAACAGAGTGCCTTTTCCCTGCGCAACTGGCGGTTGTAGACCGGCTGCTGCTCTTTGACCAGGCGTGACTCCAGTAACAGGGCGCCCAATTCCCCGGCGGTTTCCATCCACTCGACGCGGCGGATCTCGGTGAGGATGCGCATCTCGCGCGCCACCTTGGCAGCAGACTGGAAGTGCGAAAGCACCCGGGTGCGCATGTTCACGCTTTTACCGATGTACAGCGGAAGCGGCCCATCGCCAAAAAACAGGTAGACCCCGGGTGTGTCCGGAATGTCCGCCAGGCTGGTTTCCAGTTGGGGTGGCAGGGCGGCGCTGCCCTGCAGCAGTTCGGCTGCCGCGCGCTGTACCGCAAGATCGCCCAGCTCGGTGCACGCAATCTTCAGCCAGGCCAGCACCACGTCCACATCGCCCATGGCACGGTGGCGTGCCAGGGTCTGCAGGCCATGGCGTGTGAGCAGGGCGTCCAGTCCGTGGCCCTTGTGCTGGGGATAGAGCTTGCGCGACAGGCGCACGGTGCACAGTGTCTTGACCTTGAGCGCCAGGTCCATACGGGCCAATTCGTTCAACAAAAAACCATGGTCAAAGCGCACGTTGTGGGCCACCAGCACAGCACCGTCCAAAAGCTTCAGCAGTGTGCCGGCAACTTCGTCAAATGCAGGCGCATCGGCCACCATGGCGTCGCTGATTCCGGTCAGCGATTGGATGAACGGGGGAATGCGTACGCCGGGGTTGACCAGTGTGCTCCAGCGTGCGGTTTCGATACCCCCCTCAATCCGCACTGCGGCGATTTCGGTAATGCGGTCGTGTACCGCGTTGCCCCCAGTGGTCTCCAGGTCGAGCATCACGTAGCAGGGCAGCATGGCGCTCAGACGTCGATGTGGTGCATGGAAAAATGGCCTGCGCTGCGGTCGGCAAAGTAGTGTTGCAGCGTCTCGCGGGTGGTGCGAAAGGCAATCTCATCCCAGGGGATTTCGCTTTCCAGAAATAGCCGGGCCTCGATGGTCTCGTGGCCGGGGTCGAACTGGTCGCTGGTAAGCCGTGCGCGATAAAACAGATGCACCTGGCCCACGCGGGAGACATTCACCAGGGTGAACAGGTCCTGCATTTCAAACTGGGCACCGGCCTCTTCCACGGTTTCGCGGGCCGCTCCTTGCGCGGTGGTCTCATTGAGCTCCATAAAGCCCGCAGGCAAGGTCCACAGGCCCCGGCGCGGCTCGATATTGCGCTTGCACAGCAACACCCGGTCGCCCCAGTAGGGCATCGTGCCCACCACGTTCAAGGGGTTCTCGTAGTGAATGGTCTGGCAGGACGGGCAGACCGCCCGTTCCTTGGTGTCACCGTCATCCGGCACGCGGTACACCACGGCCGTGCCGCATTGCCGGCAGTATTTGATGGGGGCTCTTTGCATCAATTTCTCAAAAAGGGGTTCAGACGATCAGCACGCGCAGCGCTTGTAGGCCGTC
>CANBTQ010000329.1 GCA_947372425.1 Comamonadaceae bacterium
GGCATTCTGGACGCCATGGTGACCACCACCATCTCCCTGCACGACCTGCAGCGCACCGCCAAGGACGCCGCTGCCGGCAAGGTGCGCAACTCGCGCAAGGGCTCGGTCTACATCGTCAAGCCCAAGATGCACGGCCCCGCAGAAGTGGCGTTTGCCAATGAGCTGTTTGGCCGGGTGGAAAAAGTGCTGGGCCGGCCAGCCAGCACCGTCAAGCTCGGCATCATGGATGAAGAGCGCCGCACCTCGGTGAACCTGAAGGCCTGCATTGCCGCTGCAGAGAGCCGCGTAGCCTTTATCAACACCGGCTTCCTGGACCGCACCGGCGACGAGATGCACAGTGCCATGCAGGCCGGCCCCATGATCCGCAAGGGCGACATGAAGACCAGCGCCTGGATATCTTCGTATGAGCGCAACAACGTGCTGGTGGGCCTGTCCTGCGGCCTGCGCGGCAAGGCGCAAATCGGCAAGGGCATGTGGGCCATGCCCGACTTGATGAAGGCCATGCTGGAGCAGAAGATTGCCCACCCCAAGGCCGGCGCCAACACCGCCTGGGTGCCCAGCCCCACCGGCGCCACCCTGCACGCCCTGCATTACCACCAGCTGCTGGTGAGTGACGTGCAAAAGGAACTGGAAAAGATCAACGCCAACAAGGAGCGTGATGCGCTCTTGGCCGGCCTGTTGACCATCCCCGTGACCGCTACACCCAACTGGACTGATGCGGAAAAGCAGCAGGAGCTGGACAACAACGCCCAGGGCATTCTGGGTTACGTGGTGCGCTGGGTCGACCAGGGCGTGGGCTGCTCCAAGGTGCCCGACATCCACAACATCGGCCTGATGGAAGACCGTGCCACCCTGCGCATCAGCAGCCAGCACATGGCCAACTGGCTGCACCACGGTGTGGTCAGCAAGGAACAAATCACCGAGACGTTTGAACGCATGGCTGCGGTGGTGGACAAGCAGAACGTCGGCGACTCGGCCTACCAGAACATGGCCGGCAACTTTGGTACCAGCATGGCCTACCAGGCGGCTTGTGATCTGGTGTTCAAGGGCTTGGCCCAGCCCAGCGGCTATACCGAGCCGCTGCTGCACGCCTGGCGTTTGAAGGTGAAGGCGGCAGCCTGAGCCTGCTACGGCGGGCCCTTGGCGGGTGGGGCAGGCGGCGCCTGCCTTACACGCCGAAGGCCTGTTTGTGCAGTTCCACCAGGGTGAGCAGCGAGGCCACCACCTCCGGCTTGAAGCCCATGCGCTTCTGGCCTTCGTTGTAGCCACTCAGGATCAGGCTCTGGATGTAGTCCACGCAGTCGCGATGGCCCCAGAACTTTTCAATGCTCAGGGCAATACGGGGATGGCGTTCAGCCATGACGCTCATTTCAAAATCCACACGCGCCTGCAGCGGGCGCTCATGCATTGGCATGGGGCGCGTGTCCAGTTCTTCTTCTTCCCAGTTCAACGAGGGAAACCCCGTCTCTGCTGCGGGTGGTTTTTTGGGTTCTCGCACCAATGTGCTCCGGCATGATTAAGGTGATTCGTCGCAGCACTCTACCGCATGCAACACGGGCCGCCAAAACACATGCTTTGACAAACCCGGCCGCCTTCTGGTGTACTGCGCGCGCATGCAAACACTATACCTACTGATCAACCCCCAGGCGGGCGGCGGCAGAGCCGGCAGGCTGGTACCCGCATTGACACAGTGGGCAGGCGCAAACCCGGCACCCACCGTGCTGCACACCGCTGCGGGCGTGCCACAGGCCCTGCACTGGCTGCGCAGCTTGCCGCGCGGCGCGACCGTGGCACTGGTAGGCGGCGATGGCACGATCAACCAGATGCTGCCGGCCCTGCTGGACAACGCGCTGTGCATGGCCCTGGTGCCCATGGGCAGCGGCAACGATGTGGCGCGCGCCCTGGGGCTTGCCGGACTGCACTGGCGCGATGCCCTGCAATGGGGGACGCAGGCCACACCCCGCAGCATGGACGTGGGCTGGTTGCACACCCCCGGGCAAAGCCGCCCTTTTTTGTCGAGCCTGACGGTGGGCTTTGACTCGGCCGTAGGCTACAAGGCCCTGCACGGCCCACGCTGGCTGCGCGGTCTGCCACGCTATCTGCTGGCCACCTTCCGCGAACTGGCGGCGCTGCAGACCTGGGACATGCAGGTGACACTGGACGCACAGCCCCTGTACAGCGGCAGCACCCTGTTTGCATCCACCCTGAACACGCCGAGCTACGGCAGCGGCATGCCGGCCGTGCCCCATGCGCGCATTGACGACGGGGAACTCGACGCCCTGATCGCCGGCCAGTTCAACACCCTGCAAACCCTGGCCATGCTGCCGCGCCTGCTGCTGGCCCGCCACCTGAGCCACCCGCGCGTGCAGACCCGGCGCTTCAAAACCATGGAAATCAGCTCACCGCAAGCCCTGCCGCTGGCTACCGATGGCGAGTACATAGGGGAATCCTGCAGCCTGCGCGTGCAAGTCGCCCCGGCTGCACTGCGGGTCGTGCGCAAGTAGCCGTGGCAGAGCGCCGGTCACCGGGCAAAGGCACAATAGGCCCATGCCCATACGCCCCTCCTTTATCGCGCCCCAGAGTTTTACCAATGCTGCCGAGGCCCTGGCCCAGGTCGGCCGCATTTACGACGGCAGCATTGCCCATCTGCGCAGCGCCATGCAGCGCTTTGTGGCCGGAGAAAATCTCGACGACCATGTGCGCGCCTGCTACCCCATGGTGCGCATCCACACCGCCACGGTTTCGCGCGTCAGCACCGCCGACATTGCCCGCCTGAGCTTTGGTTTTGTGGCCGGCCCCGGCCGCTTTGAGACCACCCTCACCCGCCCCGACCTGTACCACGACTACTACCTGACGCAATTCAGTCTGCTGCTGGAAAACCATGGTGTGGAGCTGGAGGTGTGCACCAGCTCGCAGCCCATCCCCGTGCACTTCTCGTTTGCCGAGCATGACCACGTGGAAGGCAATATGCCGGCCGAGCGCCGCGCCCTGATGCGCGATGTGTTTGACCTGCCCGACCTGGCGGCCATGGACGACGGCATTGCCAACGGCACCTACACCCCCAAGCCGGGCGACGCGCTCCCTTTGGCCCTGTTTACCGCGCCGCGCGTGGACTACTCGCTGCACCGCCTGCGCCACTACACCGGCACCGGCCCCGAGCATTTCCAGAACTACGTGCTGTTCACCAACTACCAGTTTTACATCGACGAGTTCATCGCCCTGGGCCGCGCCGCCATGGCCGACCCTGCAAGCGAATACTGTGCCTTTGTCGAACCCGGCAATGTGGTGACGCGCCGCGTCGGCCTGCCAGCCCAACCCGCCGACGCCTTGGGCAAGGAGCCGCCGCGCCTGCCGCAAATGCCGGGCTACCACCTGGTCCGCGCCGACCGCAGCGGCATCACCATGGTCAACATCGGCGTAGGCCCGGCCAACGCCAAGAACATTACCGACCACATCGCCGTCCTGCGACCGCATGCCTGGATCATGCTGGGCCATTGCGCCGGTCTGCGCAACACGCAGCAACTGGGTGACTACGTGCTGGCCCACGGTTATGTGCGCGAAGACCATGTGCTCGACGAAGAGCTGCCGCTGTGGGTGCCGATACCGGCGCTGGCTGAAATTCAAAAGGCGCTGGAGCAGGCGGTTGAAGACGTGACCGGCCTGGAAGGCCCGGCCCTT
>CANBTQ010000330.1 GCA_947372425.1 Comamonadaceae bacterium
CTCAACGACGCCTTCCGCTGCCTGCACGACCGGCATCTGGTGGCCCTGGCCAAGGAGATGAACATCCCCATGGCCGAGGTGTTTGAGGTGGCCACCTTCTATCACCACTTTGAGGTGGTGAAGGGTGATGCGGCTGCACCCGGTTTGACGGTGCGCGTGTGCGACGGGCTGAGCTGTGAAATGGCCGGCGCGCAGGATTTGCTGCAGCGTTTGCCGACCTTGCTGGGTAGCGCCGATGTGCGCGTGATTGCTGCCCCCTGCCTGGGCCGCTGCGAGCAGGCGCCGGTGGCGGTGGTGCACCAGCACCCGGTGCCGCATGCCACGCTGCAGAGCGTGGCGGCGCTGGTGGCATCTGCCGCTACGCACCATCCCGAAGCCATAACAGACCAGGTTTTTGTGGCGGCCGCACAGGCCGAACGCAGCGTCTCCCCGGTGCCGCACGAAATGGTGGTGGCACCCGGCTACACCGGCTATGAAACCTACCGCGCGCACGGCGGCTACGGACTGGCTGCTGCGCTGGTGAATGGCGAGCACGCGGTCGAGGCCGTGATCAAGGCCATGGAAGACTCGGGCTTGCGCGGTCTGGGCGGCGCCGGCTTCCCCGCCGGACGCAAATGGCGCATCGTGCGCGACCAGCCCGCACCCAAGCTCATGGCGGTGAACATCGACGAAGGCGAGCCTGGCACCTTCAAGGACCGCACCTACCTGGAGCGCGATCCGCACCGCTTTCTGGAAGGCCTGCTGATTGCCGCGCAAGCGGTCGGCATCAGCCAGTGCTACATCTACCTGCGCGACGAATACCATGGCTGCCGCGCCATTCTGGAAACTGAACTGGCCAAGCTGCAGGCCAACCCGCCATGCCCCTTGCCACAGATTGAATTGCGGCGCGGTGCCGGTGCCTACATCTGCGGCGAAGAATCGGCCATGATCGAGAGCATCGAAGGCAAGCGCGGTGAGCCGCGCATGCGCCCGCCCTACATCGCGCAGGTGGGCCTGTTTGGCCGGCCCACGCTGGAACACAACTTTGAAACCCTGTACTGGGTGCGTGACATCGTGGAGCGCGGCCCGGGCTGGTTCAGCAGCTTTGGCCGCAACGGCCGCAAGGGCCTGCGCAGTTTTAGCGTGAGCGGGCGCGTCAAGCAGCCCGGCGTCAAGCTGGCACCGGCCGGCATCACGCTGCGCGAGCTGGTTGCCGAGTACTGCGGCGGCATGCTCGACGGCCACCAGCTCTACGCCTACCTGCCCGGTGGCGCCTCGGGTGGCATCTTCCCCGAGAGCCTGGCCGATGTACCGCTGGACTTTGACACCCTGCAGCCGCACGGCGGCTTCATCGGCTCGGCCGCGGTCATCGTGCTGAGCCAGCACGACAGCGCCCGCGACGCAGCCCTGAACATGATGCGTTTCTTTGCCCACGAGAGCTGCGGCCAGTGCACGCCCTGTCGTGTTGGCACGGCCAAGTCGGCCACGCTGCTGGAAGCGCCGGTGTGGGACATCGAGACGCTGGAAGACCTGAACATGGTGATGACCGATGCCTCGATTTGCGGCCTGGGTCAGGCAGCGCCCAATCCGGTGCGCTGCGTGGTGAAGTATTTTGCGCATGAGGTGAATGGCGCAGGAGTATCGAGCGACGCCGGGCCGCCCCAAGGCGCGAGGGCCCCCTCGGGGGGCAGCGTAGTACACAACGTGACAAGCGTGGGGGTAAAGCAATCATGAACGCACCTACCAAAATGAATGAAGTGACTCCGGTCACCGTTGAATTCAAACTCGATCAGCAGACGGTTGTGGCGTTTGAGGGCGAGAGCATTCTCAAAGCCGCCAAGCGCCATGGCATCGATATTCCGCATTTGTGTTTTAAAGATGGGTTGCGTGCGGATGGAAATTGCCGGGCTTGTGTTGTTGAAATCAAGGGGGAGCGAACCCTTGCTCCGAGTTGCTGCCGTAACGCTGCTGCCGGCATGGAAGTGTTGTTGAAGACGCCGCGTGTGGAGAAGAGCCAGAAGATGGTTCTGGAGATGCTGCTGTCGGATATGCCGGATGTGGGCTACAAGTGGAATGATGCAGACCCACAAACAGCTGCGTCCCCAGGTTCCGCTGACACGGCGGTGACGGGGGGCGGGCCGGGTGACGATTTGTGCTCGCACCATGAGGAGCCCGGCCTGCCCCCTGGCGCCGTCGGGGCAGAGGCGAGCGCCAAGAAAGCACACGCGGGACAACACGGCGAACTGAGCTACTGGGCCGACCGCATGGGAGTACAGGTACGCCCTGCGCTCAAAGCACTCAGAAGAGAACAACCCAAGGCGGATATTTCCCACCCCGCTATGGCGGTGAACCTGGATGCCTGCATCCAATGCAACCGCTGCGTGCGTGCCTGCCGCGAAGAACAGGTCAACGACGTGATCGGCTACGCCCTGCGTGGCTCGCACAGCGAAATCGTGTTTGACCTGAACGACCCCATGGGCGACAGCACCTGCGTCGCTTGTGGTGAATGTGTGCAGGCCTGCCCGACCGGCGCGCTCATGCCCAAGACACAAATCGGCTCGCAAATCGTGGACAAGAAAGTGGACTCGGTGTGTCCCTTCTGCGGCGTCGGTTGCCTGCTGACCTACAACGTCAAGGACAACCAAATCGTCAGCGTCGATGGCCGCGACGGCCCGGCCAACCACAACCGCTTGTGCGTCAAAGGCCGCTTCGGCTTTGACTACGCCTCCAGCCCGCAGCGCCTGACCGTGCCACTGATCCGCAAGGCCGGTGTGGCCAAAGACCCCGAGTCGCTGAACACGCTCAACCGCGACACCGCCGACTGGTCTGATGTGTTCCGCGAAGCGACCTGGGAAGAAGCGCTGGCGCTGACCTCTGGCACGCTCAAGGGCCTGCGCGACACGCATGGCAAGAAGTCGCTGGCCGGCTTTGGCTCGGCCAAGGGCAGCAACGAAGAGGCCTACCTGTTCCAGAAGCTGGTGCGCACCGGCTTTGGCAGCAACAACGTGGACCACTGCACCCGCCTGTGCCATGCCTCCAGCGTGGCGGCCCTGCTTGAAGGTGTGGGCTCGGGCGCGGTGAGCAACCAGGTCAATGATGTGCAGCATTCGGAGATGATCTTTGTGATCGGCTCCAACCCCACGGCCAACCACCCGGTGGCGGCCACCTGGATGAAGAACGCCTCCAAGCTGGGCGCCAAGATCGTGCTGGCCGACCCGCGCATCACCGACATCGGCAAACACGCCTGGCGCACGCTGCAGTTCAAGCCCGACACCGATGTGGCGATGCTCAATGCCCTGATCCACACCGTGATTGAAGAGGGTCTGGCCGATCAGGACTTTATTGCCAAACGCGCCAACAACTACGAGGCCTTGCGCGAGAACGTCAAGGGCTACAGCCCCGAAGCCATGGAGCCGATCTGCGGCATCCCCGCGCAAAAGCTGCGCGAGGTGGCGCGGGCCTACGCCACCAGCCCGGCATCGATGATCTTGTGGGGCATGGGCGTGAGCCAGCATGTGCACGGCACCGACAACGCGCGCTGCCTGATCGCCCTGGCCACGGTGGCCGGGCAGGTGGGCAAGCCGGGTTCAGGTTTGCATCCGTTGCGCGGCCAGAACAATGTGCAGGGCGCATCCGATGCGGGGTTGATCCCGATGATGTACCCCAACTACCAGCGGGTGTCGAACAAGGCGG
>CANBTQ010000331.1 GCA_947372425.1 Comamonadaceae bacterium
CAGCGCCTGGCCAGTATCCAGAGGCCGGTTGATGCGCAGTACGCCAGCGCGCCGGCCGGCAAGCAGGCACTGGAGTTGGGCCCGCGGGAATGGACCGTGATGGAATACCTGATGCTGCAGGCGCCCAAGCCGGCCAACAAGGACAAACTGCTGCAGGCCCTCACCGGCTGGGACAAGGAGATCACGCCCAACGCGGTCGAGGTCTACATATCACGCCTGCGCGCCAAGCTGGAGCCGCATGGCATTGCCCTGCGTTCCATTCGTGGCTTTGGCTACCGGCTGGAGCGGGTGGGCGCAGATTGATTCCCCCGCTGCCCGCCACCCTGGGCCCGGGCCTGCAGCGGCGCCTGCTGCTGCTGCTGCTGGCGCCCCTGCTGCTGCTGGCCGCGCTCAATACCTGGTTTGACTTTCAGTTGGCCGATACGGCCGCCATCCAGCAGGACCGGCAATTGCTGACGCTGGTGCCCCGACTGGCAGACTCCATCCAGGCGCACGGAGCCTGGCCGCCGCAAACGCCGGGCCTGCATATGGCGACCGAGATCGGCGATTTTTTGGCAGCACGGCAAGGACGGTCCGCCTATGCCGTCCTCAATTTTGAAGGCAAGGTGTTGTTGGGCGATCCCTGGCTGGGCGACTATCCGCCCGCTACCTACGAGCCGGAGTTTTCCAGCCAGGAATACCAGGGCGTGGTCTACCGCATTGTCAGCCAACGCATCATTGGCTCACCCGGTGAATTGACGGTGCGTCTGGCGGACGGTTCGGACAGCCGCATACAGTGGTACCGGCGGCTCTGGTTCCGGGTCGTGATGCCCAATCTGCTGCTGGCCTTGGGTGCGGCTTTTGCAGTCAACTGGGCGGTGCGGCGTGCCCTGCGTCCGCTGTTGGCGTTGAAGGATGCCGTCGAGGGCCGCTCGCCGCGCGACCTCACGCCACTCGATGCCGCCGGCTCGCCGCATGAGGTGCGTCCCTTGGTCGAGTCGCTCAACCGCCTGTTCGATCTGGTCAACGCCCAGGCCGAAAGCCAGCGCCGCTTTGTGGCCGATGCGGCGCACCAGTTGCGCACGCCTTTGGCCGGTCTGCAGGCCCAGGTGGAAGCCTGGGCCCTGCCCGAGGCCGAGACCATTACCTTGCGCGCCGAACAGTTGCGCAAACTGCGTGATGCCACCCGCCGCACTTCGCAACTCGCCAACCAGTTGCTGGCCCTGTCGCGCGCCGATGCGCGCAGCAGCGTGTCCCAGCCGCGCCAGGTGGTGGATCTGAAAGCCCTTTGCGAAGAGGTGCTGGAAAGCTTTCTGGATGCGGCAGCCGCGCGGCACATCGATCTGGGTCTGGACGCCAGCGAGGTGCAGGTGCTGGGCTACGCCTGGCTGTTGCGCGAGCTGGCCTCCAACCTGGTGGACAACGCTGTGCGCTACACGCAGCCCGGTGGCCATGTCACGCTGCGCTGCGGCCTGCGCGCGGCCGACGATGCCGGCCCGGAGAAGGTCTTGCTGGAGGTGGAGGACGACGGCCCCGGCGTGCCCGAGCCTGAGCGCGCCCGCCTGCTGGAGCGCTTTTACCGCATGCCGGGCAGCCCGGGCG
The DNA here is from genome assembly GCA_947372425.1 of Comamonadaceae bacterium. Lineage (GTDB taxonomy): Bacteria > Pseudomonadota > Gammaproteobacteria > Burkholderiales > Burkholderiaceae_C > Allorhodoferax. Next base: position 1,582 of record CANBTQ010000331.1, read on the forward strand.
AAGGCAACGGCCTGGGACTGGCCATTGCCGATGAAATTGCCCGCGTGCATGGCAGCCCGTTGCAGGTCGGCAGTGGCAGCCAGGGCCGCGGTCTGCGCTGCAGCCTGCTGCTGGAGCCTGTGCGAGAATGAATCAACCAACAGCTGCCACCCACCATGCCTGACGAACACACCGTACCCGACGAACAGGAAGTTGCTCTTCCTGAGCCGCTTGCCGGGCCGGTGCCGGCACGCAAGCGGCCCAAGCCGGGCGAGCGCCGTGTGCAGATTTTGCAAACCCTGGCTGCCATGCTGGAGCAGCCCGCCGGTGAGCGCATCACCACCGCCGCACTGGCCGGCCGGCTGGACGTCAGCGAGGCCGCACTCTACCGGCACTTCGCCAGCAAGGCCCAAATGTTTGAGGGCCTGATCGAGTTCATCGAACAGTCCGTCTTCAGCCTGGCCAACCAGATCGTGGAGCGTGAGCAGGCCGAAGGTGCCGGTGTGGGGGAGCGCCAATGCGCCATCATCATCGCCATGCTGGTGCAGTTTGCCGAGCGCAACCCGGGCATGGCCCGCGTCATGGTCGGCGATGCCCTGGTGTTTGAAAACGAGCGCCTGCAGCAGCGTATGAACCAGTTTTTTGACCGCATCGAATCCACCCTGCGCCAATGCCTGCGTGCCGCTCCGGGCAGCACATCGGCCACCCCCACGGTGGACGCCCAGGTGCAGGCAGCCGTGCTGACGGCTTTCGTGACCGGACGCCTGCAACGCTTTGTGCGCTCGGGCTTCAAGCGCCTGCCGTCCGAGCGACTGGATGCCAGCCTGGCCGTGATGCTCGGGTAAACCCGCGGCACAAATAGAAGAGCCGACCTAGAACCCGCCGCCGCATGCAGCGGACAGGCTAAATGCTGCAAAATAGCACGATCGTTCTATTTTGCCGGCGTCACTGCCGGCGCCGCATTGCGCACCATGGCCTCTTCTTCCGACACTGCATACCGCAGCGGCTCTCGCCGCACCGCCAGCGCGGCTCCACGCGAAGCCGCGCCCGCCGGCCGTGCCATGCACAAGGGCCAGCAGACCAAGGCCGCCATCATTGAAGCGGCGCTGGGCCTGGCCACACAGATCGGCCTGGAGGGCCTGAGCATAGGCGCCCTGGCCGAAATCACGCAGATGAGCAAGTCCGGCGTGTTTGCCCATTTCGGCTCCCGCGAAGAATTGCAGATCTCGGTGATCCGCGAATACTTCGGCCGCTTCGAGCAGGAAATTTTCTACCCCGCCCTGCAGGCACCCCACGGTCTGCCTCGGGTCAAGGCCTTGTTTGACAACTGGATGCAGCGCGTGGCCTTAGAAATCCAGTCCGGCTGCATCTTCATCAGCGGTGCCGTGGAATTTGACGACCGGCCCGGCCCGGTGCGCGACGCGCTGGCCAGCTCGGTGCAAACCTGGTTGCAGGCGCTGTACCGCGCGCTGGTGCAGGCCCAGGAATGCGGCCACCTGGCTGCCGACTCCGATCCGCACCAGATGGGCTTTGAAATCCACGGTCTGATTCTGGCGCTGCACTACGAGGCGCGCTTTCTCAAGAACCCCGGATCCCTGGACCGCGCCAACACGGCCTTTGCCAACATCCTGACGCGCTACGGCGCGTCCGTCCCCCAACCCGTCTAGTTTTTTTCAGGAGCCTGCCCCATGCCAACCTATACCCCGCCCCTGCGAGACATGCAGTTTGTGATGCACGAGTTGCTCCACGTCGTTGAAGACCTGCAGCAAATCCCCAAACACGCCGAACTCGATGCCGACACCGTCAACGCGGTGCTGGAAGAGGGGGGCAAATTTGCCGCCGAGGTGATCTTCCCGCTCAACGTCAGCGGTGATGCCGAGGGTTGCAGCCTGGACCAGAGCAGCCACGCCGTCACCACACCCAAGGGCTTCAAGGAGGCCTACCGCCAGTACATTGACGGCGGCTGGGCTGCGCTGGCCTGCGACCCCGACTTCGGCGGCCAGGGCCTGCCACTGGTGCTGAACCAGCTGTTCTATGAAATGATGAACAGCGCCAACCAGGCCTGGACCATGTACCCCGGTCTGACCCACGGCGCC
>CANBTQ010000332.1 GCA_947372425.1 Comamonadaceae bacterium
GCGGTGGTCAATACGCTCCTGCTGCTGGGCAGTGTGATCGTCATCACGGTGCTGTTCGGCATTGGCATTGCCCTGCTGATCGACAGCCCCTTTCCCGGGCGCGGCGTCGTGCGCCTGTTGCTGATCTCGCCCTTCTTCGTCATGCCCACGGTGAATGCCTTGCTGTGGAAGCACATGATGATGAACCCGATATACGGGGTGCTGGCACAGGTCTGGAAGTTCTTTGGTGCCACGCCCATCGACTGGCTGACCGACTTTCCGCTGGGCTCGGTGATCATCATGGTGGCCTGGCAGTGGCTGCCCTTTGCCACGCTGATCTTCATGACCGCGCTGCAAAGCATGAACCGCGAACAGTTGGAGGCCGCGCGCATGGACGGTGCCACCTACCTGCAGCAGCTGCGCTACCTCTACATCCCGCACCTGGGCCGCTCCGTGGCCGTGGTGGTGATGATCGAGATGATCTTTTTGCTCAGCGTGTTTGCAGAGATCTACACCACCACCGGTGGCGGACCGGGCGACGCCAGCACCAATGTGGCCTTCCTGATCTTCAAGCAGGCGCTGCTCAACTTTGACGCCGGTGTGGCCTCGGCCGGTGCGCTGTTTGCGGTGGTGCTGGCCAATATTGCGGCGGCCTTCCTGATTCGCATGGTCGGCAAGAACCTGGACAAATAACACCATGGCACAACGCTCCAAATACCCACCTGCGCTGATTGCGCGCACCGTTGCCGCCTGGGCCGTGACCCTGCTGCTGTTCTTTCCGCTGGGCTGGCTGATGCTGACGGCCTTCAAGACCGAACTGCAGGCCATCTCGGTGCCACCGCTGCTGCTGTTCAAGCCGACGCTGGAAAACTTCTCCATCGTGCAGGAGCGCAGCGACTACATGCTGTACGCGCAAAACTCCTTCATCACCAGCGTGGTCTCCACCCTGCTGGGCCTGATGCTGGCGTACCCGGCGGCCTACGCCATGGCCTTCTTCAAGGGCAAGCACACCAAGGACATCCTGATGTGGATGCTGTCCACCAAGATGATGCCGGCCGTGGGTGCCCTGGTGCCGGTGTATGTGATGGCACAAAGCACCGGCCTGCTGGATTCGCGCACGGCGCTGATCGTCGTCTTCACCCTGTCGAACCTGCCCATCATGGTGTGGATGCTGTACTCCTACCTGAAGGAAGTGCCGCACGAAATCCTGGAAGCCTCGCGCATGGACGGCGCCACGCTATGGCAGGAGTTCCGCCTGGTGCTGCTGCCCCTGACCCTGGGCGGCCTGGCCTCCACCGGGTTGCTGTGCCTGGTGCTGTCCTGGAACGAGGCCTTCTGGTCGCTGAATCTGAGTGCCGCCAAGTCCGGCACCCTGGCCACGCTGATTGCCAGCTACTCCAGCCCCGAAGGGCTGTTCTGGGCCAAGCTGTCCGCCGCCTCGCTGATGGCGATTGCACCCATTGTGGTGTTCGGCTGGTTCAGCCAAAAGCAACTCGTCCAAGGCCTGACCTTCGGTGCTGTGAAGTAATCCAACAAATCAATCAAGAGAGACAAACCCCATGGCATACCTTCAACTGCAAGGCATTGAAAAGGAGTTCGGCAATGTGCGCGTGATTCGCGGCATTGACCTGGAAATCAAGCAGGGCGAGTTCATTGTTTTTGTCGGCCCCTCGGGCTGCGGCAAATCCACGCTCTTGCGCCTGATCGCCGGACTCGAAGAAACCAACGGCGGCAAACTCATGCTCGACGGCCGCGACATCACCGAAGAGCCGTCCAGCAAACGCGACCTGGCCATGGTGTTCCAGAGCTACGCCTTGTACCCGCACATGAGCGTGTTCGAGAACATGAGTTTTGCACTCAAGCTGGCCAAGGTGGACGAGGCGGTTATCCAGGAGAAGGTCGGGCGCGCCGCCAAGATCCTGAACCTGACCGACTACCTGCAGCGCACACCCAAAGAGCTCTCCGGCGGCCAGCGCCAGCGCGTGGCCATTGGCCGGGCCATCGTGCGCGCGCCCAAGGTATTTTTGTTTGACGAGCCGCTGTCGAATCTGGACGCAGCCTTGCGCGGTCAGACCCGCATCGAGATTGCCAAGCTGCACCGCGACCTGGGCGCCACCACGATTTATGTGACGCATGACCAGGTGGAGGCCATGACCCTGGCCGACCGCGTGGTGGTGCTGCGCGACGGCAAGATCGAGCAGGTCGGTACGCCGCTGGAACTCTATGACCGTCCGGCCAACCAGTTTGTGGCGCAGTTCATAGGCACGCCGCAAATGAACATCGTGCCCGCCAAGGATTTGCAGGCCCTGGTCAACAGCACTGGCCTGCCGGTGCAGTCCGATGGCTTCATCGGCATGCGCCCGGAAAACATCAGTCTGTGCGCCGCCGGCAAAGGCATGCTCAACGGCACGGTGGAACTGGTCGAGGCCCTGGGCGCCGAGACGCTGGTTTATGTGTCCACCGACAGTGGCGTGCAACTGGTCGCACGACAGATCGAGCGCACCGAACTGGTGGTGGGCAGTGCCATCGGCCTGCAGGTGGATGTGGATGCCGCCCACCTGTTTGATGCCGCTGGACATATCACCCGTACGGGCGCTGCCCGTGAAACCCTGGTTCATTGACTATGCCAAACACAAGCAAACCTTTTCTGATGCTCCACCTGGGGCTGGGTTCTTTTCACCGTGCGCACCAGGCGCTGTACCTGCACCAGTTGCAGCAGACCGGTGACACGCGCTGGGCCCTGGCCGGCGGCAACATCCGGCCCGATATGGCCGAGACGATTGATGCGCTGATTGCGCAGCAGGGTGCCTACACGCTCGAAACCGTCACGCCGCAAGGCGAGCGCAGCTACACCCGCATCACCTCCATCCAGACCGTGGTGCGGCACGATCCGATGCTGTCCGGGCTGATCCGCCTGGGGGCAGACGCCAACACCCGCATCATTTCGTTTACCGTCACCGAGGCCGGCTACTACCTGGACGCCAAGGACCAGCTGGACCTCAACTTTGCCGATTTGCAGGCCGACCTCGAGGCCGTCAAGAATGGCCGCACCGGCAGCACGATTTACGGTGCACTCACCGCCATCCTGCGGGCCCGCATGAAGGCAGACGCGGGCGCTGTCACGCTGTTGAACTGCGACAACCTACGCCACAACGGTGACCGCTCGCGCAGTGGTCTGTTGCAGTTTCTGGCGCTGGCCGGTGACACCGAACTGCGGGCCTGGGTCACAACCCACACCAGCAGCCCCAACGCCATGGTCGACCGCATCACACCACGTCCCACCCCCGCGGTCGCGCAGCGCGTGCTGGCTGCCACCGGCATCGCCGACCCCACAGCCCTGATGGGCGAGAGCTTTATCCAGTGGGTGATTGAAGACAAGTTCATTGCCGGACGCCCCGCCTGGGAAACCGTGGGCGTGGAGATGGTGGACTCGGTGCAGGCCTATGAAGAAGCCAAGATCCGTTTGTTGAATGCCACGCACAGCTGCATTGCCTGGGCCGGTACGCTGGTGGGCCTCACCTACATCCACGAGGGCACACACGACCCCGTCATTCGCCAGTTTGCTTTTGACTATGTGACCGATGACGTGATCCCGGTGCTGGACACACCCGAGCACCCGTGCCCCATCAACCTGGCCCATTACCGCGACGTGGTGCTGGACCGCTTTGGCAATC
>CANBTQ010000333.1 GCA_947372425.1 Comamonadaceae bacterium
TTGGCCAGTCCGTCGCACTCGATCTGGGTGCTGGCGAAAACAATGGCCTGGTTGATGCTGGTGTCACGCAGCCAGTGGTCCAGCAGCTTGCGCTTGTGGTGGGCGTTGTCGGCCCAGAACAGCACTTGCTTGATGTTGACGTGCTTTTCTTGCGGGTTGTCGATGGTCACGCGCTGGGGTTCGCGCATCACGCGGGCGGCGAGCTGCTGGATGCGCGGCGCAAAGGTGGCGCTGAACATCATGGTCTGCTTGCGGTCGATGGTGAGCTGGTTGATTTCAGCCAGGTCATCGGAGAAGCCCAGGTCCAGCATGCGGTCGGCTTCGTCTACCACCAGGAATTGCACCTGGTCGAGCTTGATTTGCTGCGAGCGTTGCAGGTCCAGCAGACGGCCGGGGGTGGCCACCACCAGGTCGGCGTTTTGCAGCTTGGCGATTTGCAACTGGTAAGGCATGCCGCCCACGATGTTGGCAACGCGCAGGCCACGGCAGTGCTGCACCAGGTCGATGGCGTCATGGGCCACCTGCTGGGCCAGTTCGCGTGTCGGGCAAACGATCAGGGCGCCGGGGGTGGCGGCCTTGAAGTTGCGCTGGCTGGTCGGGTCCTTGCGCTTGGGGCGCTTGGGAGCAGGCTGGCCAGCGGCCAGTGCGGCAGCAGTAGCGGCTTCGAATTCTTCGCGTTCAGCGGCTTCGGCGGCGGCTTGCTGGGCCAGCAGGGTGTGCAGCACGGGCAGCAGGAAGGCGGCGGTCTTGCCGCTACCGGTCTGGCTGGAAACCATCAGATCGATGTAACCAGCCTTCTGGCCTTCCACGGTGGAGGGCAGTGCCAGCGGAATGGTCTTCATCTGGACGGTGGTGGGCTGGGTGTAACCCAGATCCTTCACGGCCATCACCAGTTCGCGGGCCAGGCCCAGTTCCACAAAGCCGTTGGGGGCTTCGGGCACATCGGCGGCCACTTCCACTTCAGCAACTGCTTCTACGGAAGAAGCAGCCTCGAGGTTGGTGTCCAGGGGGGCGGAAAAGTTTTCGGCAGGCGCGAATTCGCCTGTCACTTCAAAAGCGTCAGTCATATTTTTTCTCACACGCGAGCGCCGCAGGTTGTGCGGCTGCTCCGTCAATGGTTAAAAAACATCAACCATCAAACGGAACCTGCTCTGACCCGCATCGGGGTTATCAGTGCTTGGGCCACCATGTAGTGGGTGGCCGGTGAATGAAGGGAGATGTGCAAAAGGCTACAGTGTGTAGCGCAGCCTGCGATTATAGCCCGAATTCGGGTTTCTACCTAATCGCCTTGATGTACGCTAGACACCGCCGCTGCCGCTGCGGTCTCCACCACTCTGGAAAGTTTCGCATGACACGCTACGCCCTCGCCTTTGCAACTACCCTGTCCCGGGTGGCCGCCGCCCTGTTGCTGGCTACCACTGCATTGAATTGTGCCGCCGATACCTGGCCATCCAAGGCCATCCGGTTTGTGGTGCCGTTCGGCCCGGGCGGTGCAAACGATCTGGTGGCGCGTGCGGTGGCAGAAGCCACCTCCAAACAACTGGGTCAGCCCATCATCGTGGAAAACAAGCCGGGTGCAGGCTCGGTGCTGGGTGCCGACGTGGTGGCGAAGGCCGCACCGGATGGCTACACCTTTCTCACACCGGCCGCGGGCGTGATCACCAACTCGCTGATCAAGGCCAGGATGCCCTACCAGCCGGAGGACCTGGTGCCGGTGGCGATGCTCGCGGTCAGCCCGTCGGTCATCGTGGTGCCGGTTGACTCGCCGATCAAGGACCTGAAGGGCCTGATTGCCGCCTCCAAGACGCAGCAGAGCATTAACTTTTCCACTGCAGGTACCGGCAGTACCCCCCACTTCGTAGCCGAAATGCTCAAACTCAAAACCGGCGCCAGGTTCCAGATCATTCCCTACAAGAGCGGCTCTGAAGGCATGGTGGCCGTGATTGGCAAACAAGTAGATGCCACGTCGGAAGCCAGCGTGGTGGTACTGCCGCAGATCAAGGGCGGCAAACTGCGGCCGCTGGCCTCCACCTGGAACCGCCGCATTGCCGCCATGCCGGACATCCCCACCGCCGAGGAACTGGGCTATCCCAACGTGTTGATAGGCCATTGGTCAGGTGTGTTCGCACCCAAGGGGACACCCGACGATATTCTGGAAAAAATGAACCGGGCCATTGACGCCGCGCTCAAGACCAGCGAGTTGCGGGCACGCTTGATTCCGCAAGGGATTGATCCGATCGGTGGCAACCGGGCCGACTTTGTCAAATTTCTGGCGGCGGAAAAGGCACGCCTGGCGCCCATCGTCAAGGCCTCGGCCATGCGGGAAGACTGAAAGCCCGCAGCGCCCGCACCAGCGGGCCGCAAATTGTTACAGCTTCAGGAAATGTTCCCGGTAGTGCAGCAGTTCATCGATCGACTCGTGCACATCGGCCAGCGCAGTATGGCGTTGCTGCTTTTTGAACGCGGCATATACCTCGGGCTTCCAGCGTTTGGCCAGTTCCTTGAGGGTGCTCACATCCAGATTGCGGTAATGAAAAAACGCCTCCAGCTTGGGCATGTACTTGACCAGGAAGCGCCGGTCCTGCCCTATGGTGTTACCGCACATCGGCGAGCCGTTGGCAGGCACATACTGGCTCATGAACGCAATCAGCTGGCTTTCGGCCTGCTCTTCATTCACCGTGGAGGCCTTGACCTTGTCGATCAGGCCGCTCTTGCCATGGGTGCCCTTGTTCCAGGCGTCCATCCCGTTCAACAAGGCATCACTTTGGTGGATGGCAAACACCGGTCCTTCGATGCGCACCGCCAGGTCCGGACTGGTCACAATGACCGCGATTTCGATAATCCGCTCGCGCTCCGGCTCCAGGCCGGTCATCTCGCAGTCCAGCCAGACCAGGTTTTTGTCGGATTTGCTTAAAGGGGTGTTGGATTCAGCCATGCCGCCATTGTCGCCGATGACCTAAACTCGGGCGCCATGAACGATGCTTCCCTATTCAGCCAACGCTCCTTGATCATGTCGATCGCTTTTGCCATCGCACTGGTGGCAGGGCTGCTCCTGAAATTCTGGTTGGCCTCGCGCCAGATCCGCCATGTGGCACGGCACCGCGATGCGGTGCCTGCGGCTTTTGCCAGCCAAATCACGCTGCAGGCGCACCAGAAGGCAGCCGACTACACCGTGGAGAAAACCCGCTTCGGTGTGCTGGAGCTGGCCTGGGGCGCTGTGCTGGTGGTGGCCTGGACGCTGCTGGGTGGACTGTCGTGGCTGAACCAGGGCTTGCTGCAGTGGATGGCACCGGGTCTGGGCCAGCAGGTCGCCCTGCTGATGGCCTTTACCGCCATCGGATCCGTGATCGATTTGCCCTTTGCGCTGTACAAGACCTTTGTGATTGAGCAACGCTTCGGCTTCAACAAGATTACGCCGAAGCTGTGGCTGCAGGATCTGCTGAAGTCGGTGCTGCTGGGGGCCGTGTTGGGTCTGCCACTGGCCACGCTGATTGTCTGGATGATGGGAGCCACCGGCGCCTACTGGTGGCTATGGACCTGGGGCGTGTGGATGGGTTTCAACCTGCTCATGCTGCTGGTCTACCCCACCTGGATTGCACCCCTGTTCAACCAATTCAAACCGCTGGA
>CANBTQ010000334.1 GCA_947372425.1 Comamonadaceae bacterium
AGCCAGCCTTCGCCGGCTTTGGTGAATTCCAATGTCTTGCGGCTGGATACCGCAAGTCCGCCGGCCTTGTATTCCTGATGGAACTTGGCGCTTGCGCGGTTGCCATTCACGGTCACGCTGAGTTTTTCCACTTTGACACTGATTGACGATTTGCTGAGGATGCGCTGCTGGCGCTCTTCTTCCCAGGCCTTACGGCTCATGGATCCTGGCGGATCGAAGTCTTTGCCGTACGCGGCCAGGTACGCCTTGACATTGCGCGCGGACCATGCGCTGGCCCATTTGGCTACTGCTGCTTCCACGCCCTTGACGGCTTCATCATCGCCTGACTTGGCCGGTGCAGGTGTGGCGACTGCAGTCGCCGGCACTGCGGGAGATGCAGGTGCCACTGTGGACGTCGCTGTCTTGACGGGTGGCGGTGTGACCGTTGCGGTGGCTACTGGGCCTGGTGTTGCGGACGCTGCGGGCTTTGCGGGGACTGCGGCCACCGGAGCCGGCGGAACCACTGGGGGCGCTGCTGGTGCCGGGGCAGGCCGTGTTGCCTTGGCACCGCCTGCACTGAAAATTTCACGGATCAACGCCAGTTTGGGTGGTACTGCCTGGTTGGCATTGTCCAATTGCAAGGCCTTGTTATAGGCTTGGCTGGCCATCTTGGCATAGATATCACCCAGATTCTCATGTGCAGTGGCATAGCTGGGGTTGGTTCGGATCGCCATTTCCAGTGCGGCACGGGCCTTGTCAAACTGGCTCTGCCCGGCATAGAGAACAGCCAGGTTGTTATAGGGTTCGGGAAGTTCGGGGTAGTCTTCGGTCAGGCGCGTGAAGGTGGCAATGGCTTCAGCAGTCTTGCCGGTATCACGCTGAATCACGCCCTTGATAAAACGCATCTGCGGATCTCTGGGCTGGGTGGCAAGAAACTGGTCTGCCCGTGCCATGGCTTCGGTCAGCTTTCCCGCGCGGACCATTTGGGATACATCACCATATTCGTCAGCGTGAACCACGACGCAGGCCGTGCTCGCCCACAACACAAGCAGGCGCAACGCCGTATAAATCAGGAACCGGATGTGATTCATGCAACCTCCTATGCTTATCATGCACTGGCCCGTGAGCGCGGGTCTTATGTCCTAGAGTTCGCGCCTTGTTTCAGCGGCGCTTTATACTGCTGTGAATTGTATCTGAGCACCTCCAGCCCGTGCCCAGCAGCAAGCCAAGCCCTACCAGAAACCCCATTACCCAGATATCACGGTTGCCAGCGCGTCAAGTTCAGAGCACCGATTTTCCGACCCCTATGAGTTTGCGCATTCACAACACGTTAAGCCGTGCCCTGGAGCCTTTTGCTCCGTCTGAACCGGGTCATGTACGCATGTACGTCTGCGGCATGACGATTTATGACCTGTGCCACATCGGTCATGCCCGCATGATGATGGCGTTCGACGTGGTGCAGCGTTGGCTCAAGAGCAGCGGTTACCGCGTGACCTATGTGCGCAACATCACCGACATTGATGACAAGATCATTCAGCGCGCGCTGGACCGAGGCATCAGCATTCGTGCCCTCACCGATGAAATGGTGCTGGCCATGCACCAGGACATTGATGCATTGGGCATTGAACGCCCCAGCGTCGAGCCGCGCGCCACCGAATACGTGCCGCAAATGCTCAACCTGATTGCGCAGCTGCAGGCCAAGGGCCTGGCCTACCAGGCCAGTTCCGGTGATGTGAACTACTCGGTACGCAAATTCCCCGGCTACGGCAAGTTGTCGGGCAAATCGCTGGATGAACTGCGGGCCGGCGAGCGTGTGGCGGTGCAGGATGGCAAGGAAGATCCCCTGGACTTTGTCTTGTGGAAAGCAGCCAAGCCGTCCGAGCCTGCCGACGCCAAGTGGGACGCGGCAGCGCTGGGCCATCCTTTTGGAACCGGCCGGCCGGGTTGGCACATTGAATGCTCGGCCATGAGTTGCGCCACCTTGGGTGAGAGCTTTGATATCCATGGCGGCGGCGCGGATCTGCAGTTTCCCCACCACGAAAATGAGATCGCCCAAAGCGAAGGTGCATCGGGCAAACCGCTGGCACGCTTCTGGGTGCACAACGGCTTTGTGCGTGTGGATAACGAAAAAATGTCCAAGAGCCTGGGCAACTTCTTCACCATCCGCGAGGTGCTGGTCAAGTACGAGCCGGAGATTGTGCGCTTCTTCCTGCTGCGCACACATTACCGCACCGCCCTGAATTACAGCGATGCCCATTTGGACGATGCGCGCAGCGGCCTCAAGCGCCTGTATACCGCGCTAGACCTGGCCCCTTCCCATGGCCTGCAAACGGTGGACTGGTCGAATGACTATGCTCTGCGTTTCAAGGCCGCCATGGACGAAGACTTCGGCACGCCGGAAGCGATTGCGGTGCTGTTTGATTTGGCCTCCGAGATCAACCGCAACAAGTCGGCCGCCCTGGCCACGCTGCTCAAGGGCCTGGGTGAATGCCTGGGTCTGCTGCAGCAGGATCCCAAGCGCTATCTGCAAGCCGGCGCAACAGTGTCCGGGGAGCGCATTGCGGCACTGATTGCCGAGCGCGCGGCTGCCAAGGCAGCCAAGGACTTTGCCCGCGCCGATGGCATTCGCAAACAGTTGCTGGAGGAGGGCATTGTGCTCAAGGATTCCCCCGCCGGCACGACCTGGGAAGTGCAGCCATGATGGCTGTGGCCAAGCTGACCGGTATCACACCGGTTACTCCGGTGTACTGGGAAGAAGCCTGCAAATACCTGGTCAAAAAGGACCGTGTGATGCGCAAGCTGATTCCGAAGTTTGGCGACGCCTGTCTGCAAACACGGGGCGATGCCTTCGTGACGCTGGCGCGCAGCATCATCGGTCAGCAGATTTCAGTGGCCTCGGCACAGAAGGTCTGGGACCGATTTGCCCTGCTGCCGCGCAAAATCACCCCTGCCAATGTGCTGCGCCTGAAGGTGGACGATATGCGCGCCGCGGGATTGAGCGCGCGCAAGGTCGAGTACCTGGTCGATCTGGCGCTGCATTTTGACAACGGGGCCTTGCACGTCAAGAACTGGGCAGAGATGCCGGACGACGCCATCATCGACGAACTGGTGGCCATTCGTGGCATCGGCCGCTGGACGGCCGAAATGTTTTTGATTTTTCACATGCTGCGCCCCAACGTGTTGCCACTGGATGACGCAGGTCTCATCACCGGCATCAGCCAAAGCTATTTTTCGGGGGACGCAGTCAGTCGCAGTGACGCGCGCGAGGTGGCTGCCGCCTGGGCTCCCTATTGCAGCGTGGCAACTTGGTATATTTGGCGCTCGCTGGACCCTGTTCCCGTCGAGTATTAACAGAACGTTCTCCCCCGGGATGAACGATTCTTTTTGAGGAGAAGCACGTTGGCCAAAAAGACATTTCTCGATTTTGAGCAACCGATTGCCGAACTGGAAACAAAGATTGAAGAGTTGCGCTATGTGCAGACCGAGTCTGCGGTGGACATCTCTTCTGAAATCGAACAACTGGCAAAGAAGAGCCAGCAGCTCACCAAGGACATCTACAGCGATCTGACACCCTGGCAGATCACCAAGATTGCTCGCCACCCCGAGCGCCCGTATACCCTGGACTATGTTGCCGAA
>CANBTQ010000335.1 GCA_947372425.1 Comamonadaceae bacterium
TCTTAGAAAATTATTTGGCGGCCAGGTCCATGATGGAAACCTGGTCTGCGTCCTTGCGGTCCAGAATGCCGGACACATGGCCTTCGTGCATCACCACGATGCGGTCGCTCATGCCCAGCACCTCGGGCATCTCCGAAGAGATCATCAGAATCGCCACGCCCTGCCCCGCCAGCTCGGACACCAGGCGGTGGATTTCGGCCTTGGCACCCACATCAATGCCGCGCGTGGGTTCGTCCAGAATCAGGATCCTGGGGTTGGTCAGCAGCCAGCGTCCCACCAGCACTTTTTGCTGGTTGCCGCCCGACAGGTTCAGGATGATTTCGTCCATGCCCGGCGTCTTGACGCGCAGGCGCTGGGCCATGGCGATGCAGTCCGCGCCCAGCTGCTTGTTCTGCACAAAGCCGTTCTTCACATAGCGCTGGTTCAGCACCGCGCTGTCCATGTTTTCCTGGATGTTGAGGGCCAGAAAGCAACCGGTCTCCTTGCGGTCTTCGGTCAAAAAGGCCATGCCTTCGGCCAGCGCCACGGCCGGGCTGTGCATGGCAACTTCCTTGCCGTTGATGGAGATGCTGCCCGACGTTGCAGGGGTCACACCGAACAGGGCCTCGGCCACATTCGAGCGGCCCGAGCCGACCAGGCCGGCCATACCGACGATTTCGCCGGCGCGCACATCAAAGCTGATGTCGCTGAACACGCCGTCCAGGCACAGGTTTTTGACCGACAGCACCACCTCGCCAATCGGCACGTCCAGCTTGGGGAACATCTGGGTGATCTCGCGGCCCACCATCATCTTGATGATGTCGTCGCGCGTGACCTCGGTGGAGAGTTTGGTGGCGATGTACTTGCCGTCGCGGAACACCGAAAACTCATCGGCGATCTCGAACAGCTCGTTCATCTTGTGCGTGATGTAGATGATGCCCTTGCCCTGCGCACGCAGCGACCGGATGATGGCAAACAGGTGCGCCACTTCTTTCTCGGTCAGCGCCGAAGTGGGCTCATCCATGATGAGCACATCGGAGTTGTAGGACACGGCCTTGGCGATTTCCACCATCTGGCGGTTCGCCACCGACAGGGTCTGCACTTCGACCCGCACATCGATGTCGATGTTGAGTGTCTTGAACAGTTCTTCGGTCCTGAGGTACAGCGCGGCGTGGTCCACAAAGCCCAGGGCATTCTTGGGTTCGCGTGTGATCCACACGTTTTCTGCCACCGTCATGTACGGCATCAGATTGAGTTCCTGGTGAATCATGGCAATGCCCTGATTCAGCGCGTCGATGGGCGACTTGAGCGTGATGCGCTGGCCCTTGAGGCTGATGTCACCGCGGTCCGGGATGTAGATGCCGGCAATGATCTTCATCAGCGTGGACTTGCCGGCGCCGTTCTCGCCCATCAGGGCATGCACGGTGCCGGCGCGCAGCTTGAAGCCGACGTTGTCCAGGGCAACCACGCCCGGGAAGCCTTTGCGAATTCCGTGGATTTCCAGCAGCGGCGCCTGCGCTGCGCTCGGGGGCTGCAGGGCGGGTGCGTCCAGTGTGGCGGTATCAGACATCTCAGTACTCGGGTAAACAATGAAAGGCAGTGCAAGCCCCCAAAGGGCCTGCACTGCAAAGCGGCCTGGCTGCTTAGTTCTTGCCGGAGTACTTGCTCAGGTTGGCAGGTGTCACCAGCTCAAACGGCACGTTCACGAAACGTTCCACCGATTGCTTCTTGATCAGCTTGAGGGCGGATTCCACAGCGCCTGCACCCTGGCCTGCCGCGTTCTGGAACACAGTGGCCTTGAGGTCACCGGCCTTCATGGAAGCCAGGGCGTCGGGCGTGGCATCCACACCGGCCACGATGGAAGCGGCAGTCCACTTCTTGCCGGCCTTCAGCGCGTTGATGGCACCCACGGCCATCTCGTCGTTGTTGGCGATGATGGCGTCAAACTTCACGCCGGAGGACAGCCAGTTGGTCACGATGTCTTGTGCCTTGGTGCGGTCCCACTTGCCTTCGCGCTTGTCCACAATCTTCATGCCACTGCATTCCTTGGTGGCGATGACTTCTTCGATGTCCTTGGTGCGGGTGCGGGCCGCTTCGTTCGACAGTTCACCCATCAGCACCAGGATCTCGCCCTTGCCCTTGAGCCGGCGGCAGACTTCCTGAGTTTCCAGGGTGCCGGAGACCTTTTCGTCAGACGCCACAAAGGCCACGCCAGCGGGCAGCTTTTCAAAGTCCACCGGCTTGCGGTTCACGTAGATCAGGGGGATCTTGGCATCGGTCACCATCTTGGTGATCTTGGGTGTGGCATCGGTGTCCACGGGGTTGACGATGATGGCGTCCACCTTTTGGGCAATCAGGTTCTGGATCTGGCTGAGCTGCTTGCCCACGTCGCCACCGGCATCTTCCACTTGCACGGTAGCGCCGGCTTTTTTGCCCGCGTCCACCGTGCCGTTTTTCAGGATGGTCAGGAAGGTGTCGAGCTCGGCCATGGCCAAGCCGATTTTTTGTGCATGGGCGGCCATGGGGGCCAGCAGGGTTGCAGATACGGCAGCAGCGATCAGTAGTTTTTTCATGATGACAGGGTCTCCAGGTTTAAGGTGCTCAACGGACAGAAATGCAAAAATATTTCTGCGGTGTGGTTCGTTAGAACATTTTTTACACCGCGAACGTAATGTAACGAAAAAAATTTCAAAAAAGAAAACAATTTTCTAAGTGCTTATACCTAGTGAAATAATTTTCTCCGTAGGAATGACAGCACACCCGCAGCGCGTGGGGTGTTGAGGACAGTGCGGGGAAGAAGGTCTTGGCTCAACGTCTCCCCGCCAACGCGGTGGTATCCCCGGGGCACCGTGCAGACAGCCCCCCGGGTGTGAATGCAAAGGGCAGCAAGGTCTCAGGACCTCCCTGCCCTTTCAGGGCATGGCAGCCGGCTACCGGCTCAGGCAGCCACCTGCTCGCGCAACCAGCCCATGC
Organism: Comamonadaceae bacterium; assembly: GCA_947372425.1. Lineage (GTDB taxonomy): Bacteria > Pseudomonadota > Gammaproteobacteria > Burkholderiales > Burkholderiaceae_C > Allorhodoferax. Next base: position 2,953 of record CANBTQ010000335.1, read on the forward strand.
TGTCGGCCAGCGCGGCTTGCGGATCGGCCAGCTCTTGCACCGCGGTGGCAAAGGGCTCGAAGCTGTACAGGCCGGTGTAGCCCGCAGCCTGCAGCGCGCGGATTTGCGCCACATTGCCCAGGCGGTCACGCTTGTCCACCAGCACGCGGTGGGCGTCCAGCATGTCGTCCACCGACACGTCCGTATCCGCCACACCGGAGATGTGCACCAGGCCGGTCCACTCGGGGTAGAACGCGGTCTCGCCGGCCAGGTGGTGGTGGAAGGTGTCGTGCACCAGCTTGAACAGGCCTTCGCCGCCAGCGGCCTGGATGGCAGCGATGGCATCGGCCTTGGCGCGCAGCGAGGACACACCGAAGCCCAGCGGTTCCACCAGGCCCTTGATGCCGTGCGCCAGCAGAATCGGCTTGATCGCTTTCAAGGCCTCGACCAGTGCCTCTTGCGAGACCGGCTTGCCCTCGTTGAGCGGGCACATCACCAGCGCCCCGGCGCCACAGGCGGCAGCGTAGGCCGCCAGCTTTTCGGTCTGGGCACGGCGCTCTTCGTTCCACACGTTGAAGGGGTAGAGCGCGTTGATGGACAGCAGGTTCACGCCGGCCGCTTGGGCCGCGGCTTTCACTTCAGCGGGCGCCACGGTGCCGAC
>CANBTQ010000336.1 GCA_947372425.1 Comamonadaceae bacterium
GTTTGCCATGTTGCAGCAACTCAAGAAGAAGGATGCTGGCTGAATGCACAGGATTAGGCTATAATCTGAGGCTTCGCGTACTGATTCAGCCGCGTTTTTACCAACCCTCAAAGTGTTGCAGCCTGTGCAACACCCATTGCCCAGGAGCCGAAAATGGCCGTTCAACAGAACAAAAAATCCCCCTCCAAGCGCGGTATGCACCGTTCGCACAATGCTCTTGTCGTGCCAGGCATTGCAGTGGAACCCACCACCGGCGAAATCCACCTGCGTCACCACATCAGCCCCACCGGTTTCTACCGTGGCCGCAAGGTGCTGAAGACCAAATCCGAAGCGTAAGCCCTGCGCTTACCGCGAAGCCCGAAGCTACTTTTTTGTAGCGACGGGCTTTTTTCTTTTCTGGCCGCAAACGGCCTTTCGAGTAGAACTTTGTGAGCGATTCACCGGTGATCACAGTAGCTGTTGACTGCATGGGTGGCGACCATGGCCCCAAGGTAACTTTGCCGGCCTGCACCCAGTTTCTGGAGGCCCATCCCGAGGCGCGTCTGATTCTGGTCGGTCTGCCCGATGCGCTGAAAGATTTTTCCCATCCGCGTGCCAGCATCGTGACCGCCAGTGAAGTAGTCACCATGGACGATCCGCTGGAAGTTGCCCTGCGCCGCAAAAAAGATTCGTCCATGCGCATTGCCGTGCAACAGGTGAAGGACGGAGCCGCGCAGGCGGCCGTATCTGCCGGCAACACCGGCGCGCTGATGGCCATTTCGCGCTACGTGCTCAAAACCATTGAGGGTATTGAGCGCCCGGCCATTGCCGGGCAGATTCCGAATTCCACGGGTGGCGCCACCACGGTGCTGGATCTCGGCGCCAATGTGGACTGCACGGCGGAGCATTTGTTGCAATTCGCCATGATGGGCTCGGCCCTGGTGTCGGTGCTCAGGGACGATGAATCGCCCTCGGTTGGTTTGCTCAATATTGGTGAGGAAGCCATCAAGGGCAATGAAGTCATCAAGCAAGCCGGCGAACTACTGCGTGCTGCCGGCAAGTCCGGCGACCTGAACTTCTATGGCAATGTCGAAGGCAATGACATTTTCAAGGGCGTGGTCGATATCGTGGTCTGTGACGGCTTTGTCGGCAACGTGGCGCTGAAGACCAGCGAAGGCCTGGCGCACATGATCTCGTCTTTTCTGAAGGCCGAGTTTTCGCGAAACATCTTCACAAAAATCTCGGCATTGGTTGCTTACTCGGTTCTCAGTGCGATCAAAAAGCGTTTCGACCATAGACGCTACAACGGTGCAGCTTTGCTGGGTCTGCGCGGGCTGGTGTTCAAAAGCCACGGCTCGGCCGATGTGCTGGCCTTCGGCAACGCCTTGAACCGCGCGTATGATGCAGCCCGAAACAACTTGTTGGACCGTGTTCAGGTTCGCATTGCCAAGGCAAGACCACTGTTGGTCGAACCCGCGGATGCAGTGATTTGAGCGCGTGCCTCCCAAAATACCCATGAGCCGTTACTCCCGCATCACAGGCACAGGCAGCTACCTGCCTCCCCGCCGTCTGACCAATGCCGACCTGGTGGCCGAGTTGGCCGCAACCGGCGTGGAGTCTTCCGACGACTGGATCGTGGAGCGTACCGGCATACGGGCCCGCCACTTTGCTGCCGATGGAGTGTTCAGCAGCGATCTGGCAGTCGAAGCGGCCAAGAATGCCCTCTTAGCAGCAGGAATCACGGCCCAGGACATAGACCTCATCATTGTGGCGACCAGTACGCCCGATATGGTGTTCCCCTCGACCGCCTGCATCGTGCAAAACAAGTTGGGTGCTGCCGGTGGAGCGGCGTTTGACTTGCAAGCGGTGTGCTGTGGTTTTGTCTACGCGCTGAGCGTGGCCGATTCCATGATCAAGACCGGCGCCGCCAACAAGGCGCTGGTGATAGGTGCTGAAGTGTTCTCCCGCATTCTGGATTTCACCGACCGCACCACCTGCGTACTATTTGGCGACGGCGCTGGCGCCGTGGTGCTGGAAGCCTCCAATACCCCCGGCATTCTGGCCAGCGACCTGCATGCTGATGGCAAGCATGTTGGCATTTTGTGCGTGCCCGGCCATGTGTCGGGTGGCAAGGTGCTGGGTGATCCCTTGCTCAAGATGGACGGCCAGGCGGTATTCAAGCTGGCGGTTGGCGTGTTGGAAGACGCCGCGCGTGCGGCATTGGCCAAGGCCGACCTCACAGCGGCTGACATTGACTGGCTGGTTCCGCACCAGGCCAATATTCGCATCATGCAAAGCACGGCGCGCAAGCTCAAACTGCCCATGGACAAAGTGGTGGTCACCGTGGACCAGCACGGCAACACGTCCGCTGCATCCATTCCGCTGGCGCTGGACGCCGCTGTACGTGCCGGCCAGGTCAAACCGGGTCAGACACTGATGCTCGAAGGCGTGGGTGGCGGCTTCACCTGGGGTGCGGTAGTTCTGAAGTTCTAGCCCTCCGGTTAACACCCGGCTGTGCGCGGGTTCTCACTAGGAAATTGCCATGAAGAAATTTGCATTTGTTTTCCCGGGCCAAGGCTCGCAATCGATCGGCATGTTGGACGGCTGGGGCGCGCACCCGGTGGTGACCCAGACCTTGCAGGAAGCGTCGGACGCCCTGGGCGAAGACCTGGCCAAGTTGATTCAGGAAGGCCCCAAGGAAGCCCTGGCGCTGACCACCAATACCCAGCCCGTCATGCTTGTCGCTGCAGTGGCAGCCTACCGCGTCTGGATGGCCGAAGTTGGCATCCAGCCGGACGCCGTGGCGGGTCATTCGTTGGGTGAGTACTCGGCCCTGGTTGCCGCAGGTGTCTTGACGCTGGCGCAGGCCACACCACTGGTGCGCCTGCGCGCCCAGGCCATGCAGGAAGCCGTACCCGTGGGTACGGGTGCCATGGCGGCCATTCTGGGCATGGATGCAGCGCGCGTTGCGGCCGGTTGCCTGGAGGTGACGCAATCCTTCGGTGCGGGCTCTATGGAGTCGGTGCAGGCGGCCAATTTCAACGACCCGGCGCAAACCGTGATATCCGGCAGCAAGGCCGCCGTGGAGAAAGCCTGCGAGCTGCTCAAGGCCAATGGTGCCAAGCGGGCTCTGCCGCTACCGGTGTCGGCACCGTTCCATTCCAGCCTGATGAAGCCTGCCGCCGAAAAGTTGCGCGCCCGTCTGGCCGACATCGCGTTTGCCGCGCCGCAGATTGCGCTGATCAACAACATCGATGTCGCGGTGCAAACCGGCGCCGACGCCATCCGCGACGCCCTGTACCGCCAGGCCTTTGGCCCGGTGCGTTGGGTGGAATGCGTACAGGCCATCAAGGCCATGGGCATTGTGAATCTGGTGGAGTGCGGCCCTGGCAAGGTGCTGGCCGGCATGGTGAAACGCATTGATGCAGAGATGACGGGATCGGCGCTGTTCGACCCTGCTAGCTTGGAAGAAGTAAAGGGAGTGTTGGCATGAGTGAAGTCCTGTTTGCCGGACAAGTGGCACTGGTTACCGGGGCGTCCCGGGGTATTGGTGCATCCATTGCGCTGGAACTGGCACGTCAGGGCCT
>CANBTQ010000337.1 GCA_947372425.1 Comamonadaceae bacterium
CACACCCGCACCGCTGCCGGCCTGTTTGACGTCTCGCACATGGGCCAGTTGCGCCTGGTGGGTGCCGATGCGTCAGCCGCCTTCGAGAGCCTGATGCCCGTCGACGTGATCGACCTGGCGATGGGCAAGCAGCGCTACGGCCTGCTGCTCAATGATGCGGGCGGGATCATGGACGACCTGATGTTTATCCGCCGTGAGGCCGACATCTTTGTGGTAGTGAATGGTGCCTGCAAGGTGGCCGACATCGCGCACATCCAGGCGTCTATCGGCACGCGCTGCGAAGTCATTCCCATGCCCGACATGGCGCTGCTGGCGCTGCAAGGTCCGCAGGCTGTCACTGCCCTTTCGCGTCTGGCACCCGGCGTGGAAAAGCTGGTGTTCATGACCGGCGGCCACTTTGCGGTCAACACCGGCACGCACAGCATTCCCGTGTTTCTGACGCGTAGCGGCTATACCGGTGAAGACGGCTTCGAAATCTCGGTGCACCACACACAGGCCGACGCACTTGCGCGCGCCCTGCTCGCCCAGCCTGAGGTCAAGCCGATTGGCCTGGGTGCGCGCAACTCGCTGCGCCTGGAGGCCGGCCTGTGCCTGCATGGCAACGACATTGATGCCGGCACCACACCGGTGGAAGCCAATCTGTTGTGGGCCCTGCAAAAGGTGCGTCGCAGCGGTGGCGCAAGAGCCGGTGGATTCCCTGCGGCCGACAAGATTCTGGCCGCCATGGCCAGCCCCGCATCCGGCAGCCGCAAGCGCGTGGGTCTGGTGGCGCTGGAGCGCGTGCCGGTGCGTGAACACTCCCTATTGCAGGACCTGAATGGCAACCCTATTGGCGAAGTCACCAGCGGCCTGCTCAGCCCCACCGTCGACAAGCCGGTGGCCATGGGCTATGTGCCACTCGAATTGGCAGCACTGGGCACCCGCATCAACGCCATCGTGCGCGGCAAGATCGTGCCCATGGAAGTGGCCGCCATGCCCTTCAACCCCACCCATTATTTCCGCGGCTGAATCCGCCTGGCCGATAGGCTGTAATCACACCAACCAACCCCACTGAAAGGACACACCCCATGACACTCAAATTCACTCCCGACCACGAATGGCTGAAGCTGGAAGACAACGGCAACGCCACCGTCGGCATCACCGTGCACGCACAAGACGCCCTGGGCGATGTGGTGTTTGTGGACCTGCCCGAAGTCGGCAAGAGCTACGCCAAGGGCGAAGTTGCCGGCGTGGTCGAGTCGGTCAAGGCCGCGGCCGATGTCTACATGCCCATCGATGGCACGGTGACCGAAGTGAATGAAGAGCTGCGTGCCGACCCGGCCCTGGCCAATAGCGACCCGCAAGGTGCTGGCTGGTTCTTCAAGGTGACGGTGTCCGACCGCGCCCAGTTCGACGAACTGATGGACGACGTGGCCTACACCAAGTTCTCCGACGCCGCCTGATTGACGGGCCTGCGGGCCCTGCCCCCTGCCGTCCTCCGTCCCTTTAAGCGCACACTGATTGATTGCCATGACCGTTACAGCCCCCAGCCTTGCCGAACTCGAAAACAGCAGCGAATTTCTAGCCCGTCACATCGGTATCACCGATGCCGATGAACAGCACATGCTGGGCGTGATTGGCGAGCCCAACCGCGCCGCGCTGATAGACAGCATCGTGCCGCGCAGCATTGCGCGCACCAGCAAGATGGCGATTCCGGATGCGGTAACGGAAGCGGCTGCGCTGGCTGAGCTGAAAGCCATGGCCGGCAAGAACAAGGTGCTCAAGAGCTTCATCGGCCAGGGCTATTACGGCACGCACACGCCGGGCGTGATCCTGCGCAACATCCTGGAGAACCCGGCCTGGTACACCGCCTACACGCCGTATCAGGCCGAAATCTCGCAGGGCCGCATGGAAGCGCTGGTGAACTTCCAGACCATGGTTTGTGACCTGACCGGCATGCCCATGGCCAACGCCTCCATGCTGGACGAAGCCACAGCAGCGGCCGAGGCGATGACGCTGGCCAAACGCAGCGTCAAAAGCAAGAGCAACGTGATGGTGGTGGCGGGCGACTGCCATGCGCAAACCATTGAGGTGCTGCAAACCCGCGCCGCACCGCTGGGCCTGGAAATCCGTGTGGCCAATTCCGCTGACGAATGGGCCGCCCTGCTGGAAGGCGAGTACTTCGCCGTGCTGGCGCAATACCCGGCCACCAGTGGTCGCGTGGACGACTGGGCGCCCGAGGTGGTCAAGGTGCATGCCAAGCAGGCCGCCTTTATCGTGGCGGCCGATCTGCTGGCCCTGACCCTGCTGACGCCGCCCGGAGAATGGAACGCCGACATCGTGGTCGGCACCACGCAACGCTTTGGCATGCCGCTGTGCAACGGCGGTCCGCACGCTGCCTACATGGCCTGCCGCGACGAATACAAACGCTCCATGCCGGGCCGATTGGTCGGTGTGAGTGTGGACGTACATGGCAACCCGGCCTACCGGCTGGCATTGCAAACCCGCGAGCAACATATACGCCGCGAAAAAGCCACCTCCAACATCTGCACTGCGCAGGTGCTGCCGGCGGTGGTGTCCAGCATGTATGCCGTGTACCACGGCCCGGCCGGACTGAAGCGCATTGCGCAACGCGTAGCCACCTACACCGCCATCTTCTACAAGGGTCTGCAAAGCCTGGGCTTTACCCCAACCAGCAGCACCGCTTTCGACACGCTGACCGTGCGCTGCCGCTCGGCCATCGAGGCGCTGGAGTTGACCGACAAGGCCGTGGCCCACGGTGTCAATCTGCGCCTGTCCTGGGCGCAATACGTCAGCGTCTCGCTGGACGAAACCACCACGCGCGACGACATCGCCCTGCTCTGGTCGCTGTTTGCCGCCGAGGGCCAGGCACTGCCCAGCGTGGAAGCGCTGGCCGCTGAGGCCGCACCGCTGATCCCTGCAGAGCTGGTGCGCAGCAGTGCCTTCCTCACGCACCCGGTGTTCAACAGCTACCACTCCGAGACCGGCATGCTGCGCTACATCCGCATGCTCTCCGACAAGGACCTGGCACTGGACCGCAGCATGATCCCGCTGGGCAGCTGCACCATGAAGCTCAACGCTACTAGCGAGATGATTCCCATCACCTGGCCCGAGTTCGCCAATATCCACCCCTTTAGCCCGCCCGAGCAGCGCGAAGGCTATGCCGAGCTGGACCGCCAACTGCGCGCCTGGCTGTGCGCCGCCACCGGCTATGCCGGCATCAGCCTGCAACCCAATGCCGGCAGCCAGGGCGAGTACGCCGGTCTGCTCGTCATCCGCGCCTGGCATGCCTCGCGTGGTGACAGCAAGCGCAACATCTGCCTGATTCCCAGCAGCGCGCACGGCACCAACCCCGCCAGCGCCACCATGGCCGGTATGCAGGTGGTGGTGACCGCCTGCGACGCCAGCGGCAATGTGGACATGGCCGACCTGCAAGCCAAGTGCGAGCAGCACAGCGCCAATCTGGCCGCAGTGATGATCACCTACCCCAGCACCCACGGTGTGTTTGAAACGCAGGTGAAAGAACTCTGCGCCCTGGT
>CANBTQ010000338.1 GCA_947372425.1 Comamonadaceae bacterium
ACTTGCCCGGCGCATCCGGAATCTCGATGCCGAAGTAGGGCGCGTCGCGGCTGATGTCCCAGTCGCCCAGGCCTTCGCTCTTGGAGCCGTCCGGATTCGTGCGCACCGAAAACCATTCCTTGATCTTGTTGGCCACCTCGGGCTGCAGCCGGCCGTCCTGCGTCCACTTTTCCAGGTAGGCCACACAGCGCGGGTCGGACAGCTTGAAGAAGAAGTGCTCGGAGTGCTTGAGCTCGGGCTTGGCGCCCGAGAGCACGGAGAACGGGTTGATCAGGTCGGTGGGCGCATACACGCTGCCGCAGACTTCGCAGTTGTCGCCGTACTGGTCCTTGGCGTGGCACTTGGGGCATTCGCCCTTGATGTAGCGGTCGGGCAGGAACATGTTCTTCTCGGGGTCGAAGAACTGCTCAATCGTCTTGCGCTCGATCAGCGTGCCGCCTTGCGATTCCGGCAGGTCGCGCAGGTCGCGGTAGATCTGGCGCGCCAGTTCGTGGTTCTCCGGCGCATCGGTGCTGTGCCAGTTGTCAAAGGCGATGTGGAAGCCGTCCAGGTACTGTTTGCGCCCGGCGGCAATGTCGGCCACAAACTGCTGCGGCGTCTTGCCGGCCTTCTCGGCGGCAATCATGATGGGCGCGCCATGGGTGTCGTCGGCACCCACAAAGTTCACGGCCAGGCCCTGCATGCGCTGAAACCGCACCCAGATATCGGCCTGGATGTACTCCATGATGTGACCGATGTGGAAGTTGCCGTTGGCGTAAGGGAGGGCGGTGGTGACAAAGAGTTGGCGCGGCATGGGGACTTTGGACTTTCAGGGACAGATCGCCATTTTAGTCTGGGGGTATGCGCCGTCCGGGAATGGGCTTGGCTGATTGGCAGATCACCTGCCACAGCGGCCTGCGTTCAGAGTTGGCTGCAACCCTAGCGCACCCGCAGCGGATCCGCGCGCCGTTCCACAAAAGGCCTGGTGCTTTCGGGCTTGGCCGCGGGCAGCAGCGGATCGGTCCAGCCGAAGAAGGCACAGACCTCGGCACGCTGCTTCTGGGCATCGGCATAGCCCAGGCTCATCAGTTCGCCGGTGTAGCTGGACTCAAACAGCAAGTAGCTGGCCAGGGCCGAGCCTTTGACATCGGCCTTGGCCGAAGAAATGCCCACACCGCTCAGCATGGTGCGTACGGCATGTGGCAGGTCATTGATGTGGCGCGAGGCGATCACATCCAGCCGCTGGCTGGGCGCGATCACCAGCAGGTTGATCGGCTTGAGCGCGCTTTGCTGGCGCAGGGCCTCGGGCACCAGCTGGATGGTGTGGTTGATGCGGCGCACCCGCTCCACATCCACCGCCAGTGCGTCCAGAAAGATGTTGGACAAGGCATGGCCTGCAATCTGCGCAATGCTGGGGTAGGCATTGCTGCCGGCCCAGGGCGCCTCACCCTTGGGCTCGCTCATGCGCCCGGCGCCCACCACCAGCAGGCGTTCGGCCCCCAGGTGGATGGCGGGTGCCACCGGCGCACTCTGGCGCATGGAGCCGTCGCCAAAATATTCGGTGTGGCCGTTGATGTGCAGTTCGGTGGCCGGAAACACAAAGGGGATGGCACTCGACGCCAGCAGGTGCGCGTGGGTGATGCGGTCGCGCACCGCCAGGCGTTGCGAGCGCACCCAGGGCATCAGGCGTTTGTCGCCCTCAAAAAAAGTGACGTGGTCACCCGAGCTGTAGCTCGATGCGGTCACCGCCAGCGCCTGGATATGGCCCTGGCGTATCAGCTCGGGCAAGCGGTCCAGCGGCACCAGCCGCGCCAGCAGGTCGCTTAAGGGGCTGTTGTCCAGCAGCGAGCGCGGCTTGATGCGCCGCCACTTGGCCAGCAGCCAGCCGGCGGACAAGAGCGTCATCCATTTGGCGCCGGAGCGCAGCATGCTCAGGTGGTCGGCCAGATAAACATCATTGGCGCGGAAATGGCGCCAGGTGTGGGCAATCAGGCGCACCGATGCGTCAAAGTCATCGCTGCCGCAGGCCAGGGCGGCGGCATTGATGGCACCGGCCGAGGTGCCGGTGATGATGGGAAAGGGGTTGGGCTCATGGCCCGCACCGCAGGCCAGGCGGATATCGGCAAGTGCCTCCAGCACGCCCACCTGGTAGGCCGCGCGGGCTCCGCCACCCGAGAGCATGAGCCCGGCCAGCCCGCGGGCGGTCGGCATGGCGGTGCTGCTGACGTTGTCTTCTGTACTTGCCATGCAAACCATTATGAAACCTTGCCCCGCCATACACAGCAGGAAATGGACGGGGTAAACCCGCAGGCCGGCGCCGCGGCCTGCGCCGGATGGACTTGCGCTGCCAAGGGCATGGACGGTTCGCTAGACTACTGGCTTCTCAGGAGTTAGCAATGGCAGTGACCGAACAAGCAATCATGGGCGCTTTGCAAGGCGTCATCGACCCCAATACCGGCAAGGATTTTGTCTCCGGCAAGTGCATCAAGGGCCTGACCGTGGCGGGCGGCAAAGTCGCCTTTACCCTGGAGCTGGGCTACCCGGCCTTGAGCCAGCACCAGGCTTTTGCCCAAGCCCTGGCCGCCGCCGCCCAGACCGTGGACGGCGTGCAGGATGTGCAAGTCACCCCCACCCTCAACATCACGGCGCATGCAGTACAGCGTGGCGTGCAACTGCTGCCGGGCGTGAAGAACATCCTGGCCGTGGCCTCCGGCAAGGGTGGCGTGGGCAAGAGCACCACCGCTGCCAACCTGGCCCTGGCCCTGTCCGCCGAGGGCGCGCGCGTGGGCCTGCTGGATGCCGACATCTACGGCCCCAGCCAGCCCATGATGATGGGCATTGAAGGCCGCCCCGATTCGCAGGACGGCAAGACCATGGAGCCCATGGAGAACTACGGCATCCAGGTCATGTCCATTGGCTTTCTGGTGGCGCAGGACGAGGCCATGATCTGGCGTGGCCCCATGGCCACCCAGGCGCTGGAGCAGCTGCTGCGCCAGACCGCCTGGAAAGACCTGGACTACCTGATCGTCGACATGCCCCCCGGCACCGGCGACATCCAGTTGACGCTGAGCCAGCGCGTGCCCCTGACCGGCGCTGTGGTGGTGACCACGCCGCAAGACATCGCCCTGCTGGATGCCAAAAAAGGCATCAAGATGTTCGAGAAGGTCGGCGTGCCGATTCTGGGCATCGTGGAAAACATGGCGGTGCATGTGTGCAGCAACTGCGGCCACATCGAACACATCTTTGGCGCGGACGGCGGCAAGACCATGGCGGCGCAATACGGCATGGACTACCTGGGTGCCTTGCCCCTGGCCATGCAGATCCGCGTGCAGGCCGATGGTGGCAAGCCCACCGTGGTGGCCGAGCCCGAGGGCGAGCTGGCTGGCCTCTACAAGTCCGTGGCGCGAAAGGTGGCGCTGGCGATTGCCGCCAAGAACAAGGACTTCAGCAGCAAGTTCCCCAGCATCACCATCAGCAAGAACACCTGATCTGGCTGTTGCAACCCAGCGGCCCGCACCATGAATCTGCTGCCTTCTTTGCGCTACCTGGTGGCGCT
>CANBTQ010000339.1 GCA_947372425.1 Comamonadaceae bacterium
CCGGCGAGGGTCCGGGAAAAGACCAGGAATCCAGCAGTATCGCGCCTGAAATCAGGCCCGGTCAGTCCGTTGAACTGTTGAAAGAACTGCATATCCTGACCCGCGAGGGCAAGCTCAACCAGGATTCGCGGCGCAAGCTCAAGCAGGTCTATCACCTGTATCAGTTCATCGAGAAGTTGCTGGATGAGCTCCCGGTCAAGCCGGGTGCGGAAATCAGCCTGGCGGATCACGGAGCCGGAAAGTCCTACCTGGGCTTCATCCTGTACGACTTGTATTTCAAGGCTCAAAGCAGCGGGCATATCTATGGCATTGAAACGCGGGCCGAACTGGTGGAACGATCCGCTTCCTTGGCGGCCAAGCTGGGCTTTGGGCGCATGTCCTTTCTCAATCTAACGGTTGCCGAGTCTGCTGACAGTGATGACATGCCCGCGCAGATTGACGTGGTAACCGCGCTGCACGCCTGCGATACGGCAACCGATGATGCGATTACCTTCGGCTTGCAAAAGAAGGCACGGGCCTTTGTGCTGGTGCCCTGCTGCCAGGCCGAGGTGGCGCGCCATCTCAATCAAGGCAAAGCGCTGTCCTTGAACCGGACGCCGTTGGCAGAACTCTGGCGTCATCCGCTGCACACCCGGGAAATGGGCAGCCAGATCACCAATGTGCTGCGTTGCCTGTATCTGGAGGCTTGCGGTTACCAGGTTACCGTCACCGAACTGGTGGGCTGGGAGCACAGCATGAAAAACGAACTGATCCTGGCCCGCTATACCGGGCAGCGCAAACGCAGTTCGGCGCAAAGACTGGCGGCCATCTTGCAGGAATTCGGCATCGAATCTTTGCTTGACACCCGCTTTACACGTTTGAAAGACAATCTGCCGGACAACGAAATCCCTGTGCAGGGCGTTATGTGATGGTTCCTGGTTTCAGTAAAAGTTTGTGGAGTTTCCAATGAGAAAATTGATTCGCGTGGCAATGGTGGTTTCTATGGTGGCCGTGCTGGGCGCATGCGCCAGCAGCAGCCCCGACGTTATTCAGCGTGGCGATGCGCAGCGCATGGCCAAAATTGAAGACGGCGTAGTCCTGTCCGTTCGTACCGTCACTGTGGACGGCAGCCAGTCCGGTATCGGTGCTGCCGTGGGCGGTGTGGTGGGTGCCATTGGCGGCTATGGTGGCAGCGGGGTGCAACGGGAAGGCCAGGTCCTGGGTGTGCTGGCCGGGGTTGCGGGTGCTGCTGCCGGCAATGCCATTGAGCGCTTCTCCACCCGGGAAGAGGCAGTGGAGTTGCTGGTTCAACTGAAGGGCGGTGAACGCCGCGCCATTGTGCAGGCCAAAGGTGGCGAAAAGCTCGATGCCGGCGATGCCGTCATCATCGTGACGACTGGCAACAAGGTGCGGGTCACCAAAGCGCCAAAGTAGTTGGCCTGGCATCCGGGTTGGTCATGAGCATGCCGTGCACGCGGGTTTGAAATGGCACGCCTTCCCCGATTGAGTTTTGCGGGTTTGCCGCACCATGTGATTCAACGGGGTCACAACGGCCAGCCCATTTTTTCACGCACTGCGGACTACCAGCAGATGCTGGATTTGTTGCAGGAATACGCCCGCAAGTTTGACGTGGCAGTACACGCCTATGTTTTGCTACCCAATCACTTGCATCTGCTGGTAACGCCCCAAGTGGCGACGGGGCTGCCGCAGATGCTGCAAGCCATGGGGCGGCGTTATGTGCGGTATTTCAACGATGCCCAGAATCGAACCGGCACTTTGTGGGACGGACGCTACCGTTCCACGGTTTTGCAGCCGAACCTCTATCTTCTACCTTGCATGGTTTACATGGACCTCAACCCGGTGCGCGCCGACCTGGCTGCCACGGCTGCCGACTATGCCTGGTCCAGCCATGGCCACTACATCGGGCGCCGGGTGGACCGGTTGGTAACGCCGCATGCACAATTTTGGGGATTGGGTAACACCCCATTTGCGCGCGAAGCGGCCTATGCGGAGCAGATCCAGGCCGGCATCAGCATCGGACAACAGCTGGCATTAACCGATGCCACCCTGAAGGGCTGGGCCTTGGGCGATGCAGGCTTTCTGCAGGACCTGCAAAAAATGACACCACGCCGTCTGAGCAAGAGCCAGGCGGGAAGACCACCCCGCGTCGTAGCCAAGGAATAGAGCAACTTCCAGCGGGTAGTACCAGATGCCCTCGGTTTGTATTGTTGTGTCCCCAATTTATTAATAAGCTGCTTTCCATTTATTTAAATAGAATCTGACCCTATTTAATTTTCTTGGCATCTTTGTTGCATTGCAGTAAGCTCCACGTCCACTGTCATTCTTCAGGAGCGCGCCATGACTACGGCTGCAGAGATCAAACACCTATCCGACCACGGTCTGTATTCCACCGAGCAAGAGCATGACGCCTGTGGCGTTGGTTTTGTGGCTCATATCCGGGGTGAAAAAAGCCACTCCATTGTCAAGAACGCGCTCAAGATTCTTGAAAACCTGGATCACCGGGGAGCCGTGGGTGCCGATGCGCTGATGGGCGACGGCGCCGGCATCCTGATCCAGCTGCCTGACGCGCTGTACCGCGAAGAAATGCTGGCCCAGGGTGTGACCCTGCCGGCTCCCGGCGAATACGGCGTGGGCATGATCTTTCTGCCCAAGGAACACGCCTCCCGTCTGGCCTGCGAGCAGGAGATGGAACGCGCCATCAAGGCCGAAGGCCAGGTGCTGTTGGGTTGGCGCGACGTTCCGGTGAACCGCGACATGCCCATGTCGCCCACCGTGCGCGAAAAAGAGCCGATCCTGCGCCAGGTCTTCATTGGTCGCGGCACCGACGTCATCGTGCAAGACGCGCTGGAGCGCAAGCTGTACGTGATCCGCAAGACCGCCAGCGCCCACATCCAGGCGCTCAAGCTCAAGCACAGCAAAGAATATTACGTGCCCAGCATGTCCAGCCGCACCGTGGTCTACAAGGGCCTGTTGCTGGCCGACCAGGTGGGCGTGTACTTCAAGGACCTGGAAGACGAGCGTTGCGTGTCTGCCCTGGGCCTGGTGCACCAGCGCTTCTCCACCAACACCTTCCCCGAGTGGCCGCTGGCCCACCCCTACCGCTATGTGGCGCACAACGGTGAAATCAACACCGTCAAGGGCAACTACAACTGGATGAAGGCGCGCGAAGGCGTGATGTCTTCGCCCGTGTTGGCTGCCGACTTGCAAAAGCTCTACCCCATCAGCTTCGCTGACCAGTCCGACACGGCCACGTTCGACAACTGCCTGGAACTGCTGACCATGGCCGGCTACCCCATCAGCCAGGCCGTGATGATGATGATCCCGGAGCCCTGGGAGCAGCACAGCACCATGGACCCGCGTCGCCGCGCCTTCTACGAGTACCACGCCGCGATGCTCGAGCCCTGGGACGGCCCGGCCTCCATCGTGTTTACCGACGGCCGCCAGATCGGCGCCACGCTGGACCGCAATGGCCTGCGCCCCTCGCGTTATTGCGTGACTGATGACGACCTCGTCATCATGGCGTCGGAGTCTGGC
>CANBTQ010000340.1 GCA_947372425.1 Comamonadaceae bacterium
GCGCGCAAGCGCGCCGAAGAGGCGTTGAGCCTGAGCAACGCATTGATGGAAGAGACCCAGGCGATTGCGCGGGTGGGCGGCTGGGAGCTCGACCTGGCCAGCGGCACATTGTTCTGGACCAGCGAGACCTACCGCATCCACGAAACCAACCCGGAAGAGTTCAACCCGACAGTGGATGCGGGCATCAGCTATTTCCTGCCGGATTCGCGCGCGCGTATCGGCGCGGCCATGGCCGTGGCGGTGGAGTCCGGCCAGGGCTATGACCTGGAACTGGAGACCCTGACCACCAAGGGCAAGCGCATTGATGTGCGCACCACCGGTTCGGCCACGCTGGAGAACGGCCGGGTGGTGCGTCTGAGCGGCATCTTCCAGGACATCACCGAGCGCAAGCAGTACGAACGCTCGCTGCGCGAAGCGCGCGAGAAGGCCGAGCAGGCCACCCAGAGCAAAGGCCAGTTCCTGGCCAACATGAGCCACGAGATCCGCACCCCGATGAATGCCATCCTGGGCATGCTCAAGCTGCTGCACAACACCGGCCTCAACAACCGCCAGCGCGACTATGCGGACAAGACCGAGGGCGCGGCCAAGTCGCTGCTGGCGCTGATCAACGACATCCTGGATTTCTCCAAGGTGGAGGCGGGCAAGATGACGCTGGACCCGCAGCCCTTCCGCCTGGACCGTCTGATGCGCAGCCTGGCGGTGATCCTGTCGAGCAACCTGGGTGCCAAGCCCGTCGAGGTGCTGTTCGACATAGACCCCGCGGTGCCGGATGTGCTGCTGGGCGACTCCATGCGCCTGCAGCAGGTGCTGATCAACCTGGGCGGCAACGCCGTCAAGTTCACCACCCAGGGTCAGGTGGTGGTGGCGCTGCGCCTGCTGCAGACCGTCGGGGACACGGCCGAGGTGGAGTTCTCGGTGCAGGACTCGGGCATCGGCATTGCGCCGGAAAACCAGGCCCACATCTTTACCGGCTTCTCGCAGGCAGAGGCCTCCACCACGCGCAAGTTTGGCGGCACCGGCCTGGGGCTGGCCATCAGCCAGCGCATGGTCGAGCTGATGGGCGGTGCGCTGCAACTGCGCAGCACCTTGGGCGAGGGCAGCACCTTCTCCTTCGTGCTGCAACTGCCGCTGGTGACGCAGGTGCCCAAGGAACTGGAAGAAGAAGCCCGCGTCAGCCCGGCCTTGCGCCGCGTGCTGGTGGTGGACAGCAACCCGGTGGCACGTGAACTGTTAACGCGCATGGTGCGTTCCTGGGGCTGGCCGACCGAATCGGCCGAGAGTGGTGAAGCGGCCCTGCAATGGCTGGCCGCGCGACCGGCGGGCGAGCCCTTCCCCTTTGATGTGGTCTACCTCGACTGGCATATGTCGGGCATGGATGGCTGGGCTGTAGCCGAGCGCCTGCGCGCCTGGTGTGCGCAGCGACAACTGGTGCAGCCGGTGCTGATCATGGTGTCCAGCAACAACCGCGAGGCACTGGAGCAGCGCACGCAGGAAGAGCAGAGCCGGCTCAACGGCTTCCTGATGAAGCCGGTGACTGCCTCCATGCTGCTGGAGGCGGCGCTGGAATCCACCGGCTCGGAGGCCCGCATCCGGCACGCGCGGCGCTCGGCGGCCAGCCAGCGCAGGCTGGGCGGCATGCGCATTCTGGTGGTGGAAGACAACCTGATCAACCAGCAGGTGGCCGAAGAGCTGCTGATCTCCGAGGGCGCCCTGGTGTCGCTGGCGGCCAACGGCCAGTTGGGGGTCGACGCCATCGCCGCGGCGGCGGCCAGCGGCCTGCAGTTCCATGCCGTGTTGATGGATATCCAGATGCCGGTGCTGGACGGCTTTGCCGCCACCAAGCTGGTGCGCGAGCAACTCAAGCTGTCGGCCCTGCCCATCATTGCCATGACGGCCAACGCCATGGCCTCCGACCGCGACGAGTGTCTGGCGGCGGGCATGAATGCGCACGTGGGCAAGCCATTTGACCTGCGCGCCCTGGTGCAAGTCCTGCTGGAAATCAGTGGCTACCGTCAGTTGCCTGCGGCCCCGGTGGCCGATGCAGCGCTACCGCCGGAACCGGTTGCGCTGCCGGATGCAGCTGCATCCGGCAGTGGCAGCATAGACCTGGCCGGCGCGCTGGCGCGCATGGGGGGCTTGAGCAGTCTGTACCAGCGCTCGGCGCAGGAATTTGTCCGCATGTTGCCGGGGCAGATTGCCGAGCTGTGCGCCGCAGCGGCCACCGACCGGGCCCGCTGCGGCCGGCTGGCGCATGCGCTCAAGGGCAGCACCGCCATCCTGGGGGCCACCGCGTTGTGCGCCCTGGTTTCCGATCTGGAACTGCGCTGCAAGCAGCTCAGTGCCGAGCCGATACCGGTGTCTACGCTCGAACGTCTGGAAGTCCTGGCCCAGGACACCTGCAACCAGTTGCTGCAAGCCATCCAGACCCTGGAAGCGGTGGCGCAGCGGGACATGCGGGGCGATGGCGACACACCGGCGCCGCCGCCCGACTGGTCTGCCGCGCGGGCGGCACTGAGCGAGCTGACGCCCTGGCTGGTGGCCGACGATCTGTCGGCGCTGGAATGCTTTGCCAACCGCCGCACGGTGCTGGAGGCCTTGCCGTCCACGCTGTTTGCAGCGCTGGAGGCGGCCCTGCAGGACCTGGATTTGGCGCTGGCGCTGGTGGTGTGCCGCCAGATGCAAGCCTGGCTGGATGACCCTGTCACCCCACAGACGCTGCCGGCCGGACCCTAGCCCGGACCCCGCACGCAGGGCTGGCGCCAGCGGGCCAGTGCAAAAAACCCTGCGCAAAAAGGTGTTTTGGCAGCGGTGTTTGCGAACCTAGGGTAAACCCTTATAATTAACTCACACCACTTTACTAAAGGACTCACCATGTCCCACCTGATCGAGCTCATCAAAGCTTTTGTTCCCCACATTCCCTCGCAGCAAGAGCGCGATGAGGAGTATTTGAGCCAGTCCGTCGACATCTACGATGTGGAGCGCCGCATCGCCGAGATCGACCACCGCGCTGATCCGCACACCTTCACGGCATCGGCACTGGGCGGAGCCTTGCACTGATGGAGGCCGGATTGGAACTGGCGGCCGGCGTGCCGGCAGCCATGGCCGAGATGGCCCGCGTTGGCAGCGACGTGCTGGCCCTGCCGTTTGACGTGGCACGCGAGCAGTATGCCAAGTCGGTGCGAGCCGGTCTGGTCGAGCGCTCCATGATTGCATCGGCCCGCTTCGAACACGCCCTCAGCGCGCTGGAGCAATTCACCCTGGGCTTCATGGCCCGCCGCTACTAGCTGCAAAAAGCCGGCTACAACGCTGCCCCTGGTCGGGCTGCGGTTGCATGCCGGCGCGTCTTCGCAGTCCACGGCGAAGAACGGCGGCGCCTCCCATAGAGACAGGTATTTTTCTGCTTTGCGCAGGTTGCGCGCAGGTTGCGCCGGCAAGGCATGCAAAATGCGCGCAAGGCAGCCATGCTCCGGCTGTCAGGGAGAAAAACAATTGACAGATTCCAACGACCCCGCGCTACGAAGCGAATTGC
>CANBTQ010000341.1 GCA_947372425.1 Comamonadaceae bacterium
GAACCCTGAATGAACACCAAACCCCTGCGCTTTTTACGACGCGGCCAGGTCGTCACCCTGGACGGCGTGGAAACCAACCGCACCCTGCTCGAGCTGCTGCGCGAGGACCTGCATTGCACCGGCACCAAGGAAGGCTGCGGCGAGGGCGACTGCGGCGCCTGCACCGTGGTGCTGGGCGAGGAGAAGCACGGCAAGCTGGAACTCAAGGCCATCAACAGCTGCATCCGGCTGGCACACTCGATTGACGGCATGGCGCTGTGGACGGTGGAGGACCTGGCAGGCCTAGAGACCTTGAGCGCCACCGGGCCGACCCAGGGCGCGAAGGCCCCCTCGGGGGCCAGGCTTCACCCTGCGCAGCAGGCCCTGGTGCAGTGTCACGGCTCGCAATGCGGTTTTTGCACACCCGGCTTTGTCATGAGCCTGTTTGCCCTGTACGAAAGCAAGGCGGGCCAGCCTGTTTCGCGCGCGCAGGCGCAGGGCGCGCTGTCCGGCAATCTGTGCCGCTGCACCGGCTACCGCCCCATACTTGACGCGGCCCAGGCCATGCAGGATTTGCCCGCGGTGCGGGTGGATGCGGCGGCCGTGCTCAGCGGCCTGAAGTCCATGAGCGCCGCACAGCAAAAGGCCAAGGCCAGCTCCGCCCGAAAGAGCCGGGCCGCCGGTGCGGTAACGCCCCTGTTCAAGGCCGGCATGGAGCCGGACGCCCCCTACCTCTTACCCGAACGCCTGCAGGAGCTGCTAAGCCTGCGTGCCAAGTACCCGGATGCGCAGCTGGTGGCCGGTTGCACCGATGTGGGCTTGTGGGTGACCAAGATGCACCTGCAGTTCCCGCGCATCCTCGACACCACCCGCGTGCGCGAGTTGCGCCGCATCGAACACTACAAACACCACCTGGCCATCGGCGCGGCCGTCCCCCTGACCGAGGCCTTTGCCGCCCTGGTGGCAGACCGGCCGCAGCTGGCCAGCTTTGCCCACCGCTTTGCCGGCCTGCCGGTGCGCAACTCCGGCACCCTGGGCGGCAATGTGGCCAATGGTTCGCCGATTGGCGACTCCATGCCGCTGCTGATTGCGCTGGGTGCCAACGTGGTGCTGATGAGCAGCCGCGGCAGCCGCGAATTGCGCCTGGAAGACCTGTACACCGGCTACCGCAAGAACGTGATGGCCCCAGACGAGGTGCTGGCCTGGATCAAGGTGCCCAAGGCAGTCAAGCCCGAGTTCAGCCGGGTCTACAAAATCTCCAAACGTTTTGAGGACGACATCTCGGCGGTGTGTCTGGCGCTGAATCTGTACCTCGACCAGGGCGTGGTGACGCAGGCCTCCATCGGTGTGGGCGGCGTGGCCGCCACGCCGGTGCGGGCCGTCCAAACCCAGGCGGCACTGCAGGGCCAAGCCTGGAACGCCGCCACCGTGCAGACCGCCATGCAGGTGTTGCGCGCCGAGTTTTCGCCCATCAGCGACATGCGCGCATCGGCCGCCTACCGCAGCGAGGTGCTGGGCAATCTGCTGCAGCGCTTCTGGCTGCAGAGCCAGGGCAAGGCCGATACCGCGCTGGAAACCCTGGTGCTGGAAGGAGCCGCAGCATGAGCAAGACCCTCTCCCCCGCCCTGGACGCCACCGCTGCTGCCGCCGGCAGTTCGGTCCACCACGAAAGCGCCGCCGCCCAGGTGGCCGGTGCGGTGCACTACATCGACGACCTGCCCGAGGTGCGCGGCACCCTGCATGCCGCGCCCATCCTCTCGCATGTGGCCCATGGAACATTGAAAGGCGTGGATGCCAGCATCGCCCTCGCCATGCCGGGCGTGGTCGATGTCATCCTGTCGCGGGACATTCCCGGCGATCCCCAGCTGGCGGCCTTTGCCGGTGACGAGCCGGTGTTTGCTACCGACACGGTGCAATTCGTCGGCCATGTCATCGGCGTGGTGATCGCCAAAACCAGCATGCAGGCACGGCGCGCCGCGCGCAAGGTGAAGCTGGACATTGCGCCGCTGCCCGCCATCCTGACCGTCAAGGACGCACTGGCTGCGCAAAGCTATGTGCTGCCGCCGGTGCATGTGCGCCGGGGCGATGCAGCCGCCGCCATGCAGGCGTCCGCGCACACCTTGCACGGCACGCTGGAAGTAGGCGGCCAGGAGCACTTTTATCTGGAAGGCCAGATCGCCTACGTGCTGCCCATGGAGCAGAACCAGTGGACGGTCTACAGCAGCACCCAGCACCCCGGCGAGGTGCAGCATTGGGTGGCCCACGCGCTGGGCATCGACAACCATGCCGTGCGCGTCGAGTGCCGACGCATGGGCGGTGGCTTTGGCGGCAAGGAGACCCAGGCCGGCCATCTGGCGGTGTGGGCGGCGGTGGCGGCCCACAAGCTGGGCGCGGCCATCAAGCTGCGCCTGGACCGCGACGACGACTTCATGGTCACCGGCAAGCGCCATCCGTTTGCCTACGCATACACTGCAGGCTTTGACGACAGCGGCCGCCTGACGGCGCTGCAACTGATGATGGCGGCCAACTGCGGCTGGAGCGCCGACCTGTCCGGCCCGGTGGCCGACCGCGCCATCTTCCACAGCGACAACGCCTATTACCTGGAGCATGTGGACATTGCGTCCTACCGCTGCAAGACCAACACCCAAAGCCACACCGCCTTTCGCGGCTTTGGCGGGCCGCAGGGCGTGATCCTGATCGAAGCCGTGATGGGTGACATTGCGCACGCACTGCAGATGGACCCGCTGGATGTGCGCCTGCGCAACCTCTACAGCGACGAGCCGCTGGCCGATGGGCGCGGCAAGCGCGACACCACGCACTACCAGATGCAGCTGGAAGACAACATCCTGCAGCCGCTGATCCGCACGCTGGAGGCCAGCAGCCACTACCGCGCACGCCGCGCCGATATCGAAGCCTGGAACGCGCAGAGCACGGTGCTCAAGCGCGGCATCGCCCTGACGCCGGTGAAGTTCGGCATCAGCTTCACCGCCACCCTGTTCAACCAGGCCGGTGCGCTGGTGCATGTGTACACCGACGGCAGCGTGCAGGTGAACCACGGCGGCACCGAAATGGGCCAGGGTCTGCACACCAAGATCTCGCAAATCGTGGCCGACGAGTTGGGCATTCCCTTTGAAAAAGTGCTGGCCACGGCCAGCGACACCAGCAAGGTGGCCAATGCCTCGGCCACGGCCGCGTCTGCAGGAACCGACCTCAACGGCCGCGCCGCCCAGTACGCGGCACGCCATGTGCGCGACAACCTGGCCGCCTATGTCGGTGGACTCGATGGCTGCGGTGCCGGTGCCGTCCGCTTTGAAGTCGGACGCGTGCACTCACCCCAGACCAGCCGCAGCTTTGAAGAGGTGGTCGGCATGGCCTATGCCAACCGCATCCAGCTCTGGAGCGACGGCTTCTACCGCACGCCCAAAATCCACTACGACAAGACCACGCTCAGCGGCCGGCCGTTTTACTACTTTGCCTATGGCGCAGCCTGCACCGAGGTGGCCATCGACACGCTCACGGGTGAGAGCAA
>CANBTQ010000342.1 GCA_947372425.1 Comamonadaceae bacterium
GGCTCTAGGCCGCTCCGGTTACTTTGGACGCTGGGCGTACCTTTCATAACGGCAGATTTAGGGGGTTATTGAGGCCTATTTTTCAAAAAAGTGCAAAAAAAACAGAGCGCCCGTCAAATTGAACACCCAAACGCACATTGCGTGCGCTTGCCCCCTCCCGTTGGCCTAAAGCGCCTTGCGGATCACATTGCCGGAAAACAGATAAGGCAGGCGCGGTCCCTGGCTTTGGCTCACGCCGCCCTTGTTTTCCACGCTGATGGCCAATCGGGGCACGTCCGCCAGCGTTTGCGCGGTGGCGGGCAGGTGCAGCGTTGTGAGCCTGGCCGTCATGACACCCAAAGAGCGGGGTGCGCCGGCGGCTGGCAGGGCCCACAACTGCATGCTGTCTTCGCCGCCCTCGACCACGGCGTTCAGGCGTTGCAATTGCAGTGCCTCCTCACCGGAAACCTGGGTCACCAACATGGCAGGCTCGTTCTTCTCGTCCAGCAGCACGGCAACATACTGCAGCTGCGCGGTCTTTTGCACCTTTTGCTGCAGGTCGCGCACCTGGGCGCTGAACTGCTCAAACATACTCCAACCCGCCGTGCCGGCCAACAGCACCAGCAGCAGCAGGAAGATGGTGGCAGCGCGCCAGTAGCCGGGCCGCGGTGGCGCGGTGCGGGTCGAATCAGTTGAGTCCATGGGTATGCGGGTTCCGGGTTGTCAATCAACACCGTGTTGACCGGTGTGGATTGTGACAGTCCATGCCCGCCATGCCATGGGGAATCAGCTGCGCAGGATTTCGGGCTCCAGCATGGAGCCGGTCTCGACAAAGCGCTGGTGCCAGGACAGGGCCTCGGTCAGCAGATGCGGCGTGTGCTTGCCGCCCTTGCTGGCCAGGGCGCGCTCAAAGTAGTCGCGCAGCGCGGGGCGGAAGTCCGGGTGGGCGCACTTCTCGATCACCAGGCGCGCGCGCTGGGTGGGCGAGAGGCCGCGCAAATCGGCCAGACCCTGCTCGGTGACGATGATTTCCACGTCGTGCTCGGTGTGGTCGGTGTGCGAGACCATGGGCACGATGCAGGAGATGGCGCCGTCCTTGGCCGTGGACGGCGTCATGAAGAAGGACAAATAGGCGTTGCGGGCAAAGTCTCCCGAGCCGCCAATGCCGTTCATCACACTGGTGCCCATGATGTGGGTGGAGTTGACGTTGCCGTAGATGTCGGCCTCTATCATGGCGTTCATGGCAATCACGCCCAGGCGGCGCACCAGCTCGGGGTGGTTGCTCACCTCTTGCGGGCGCAGCACGATGCGCTTGCTGTAGAAATCAATGTTGTCATTGAATTCCTTGAGCGCATCGGGGCTGAAGGACAGGGCAGTGGCCGAGGCCATGCTGAGCTTGCCGGACTTGATCATGGCCAGCATGCCGTCCTGCAGCACCTCGGTGTAGCTGGTCATGTTCTCGAACGGGCCTTCGTTCAGGCCCGACAACACGGCATTGGCAATATTGCCCACACCCGACTGCAGCGGCAGCAGTTCCTTGGGCAGGCGTCCCAGCTTCACTTCATTGGAGAGGAAATCGATGATGTGGTTGGCAATGCGCTGCGAGTTTTCGTCGGGTGCGGCAAATGCGGTGTTGCGGTCGGGCTGGTGGGTTTGGACCACGGCCACCACCTTGCTCCAGTCCACCTGCAGATAGGCCTCGCCAATGCGGTCGCCGGGGTGCAGCAGCGGAATCGGCTTGCGCAGGGGCGGGATACGGGTGCCGTAGTAAATGTCGTGCATGCCTTCCAGGCCGGGGTTCTGCAGGCTGTTGACTTCCAGAATGATCTTGTCGGCCAGGTCCAGCCAGGTCTTGTTGTTGCCGATTGATGTGGACGGAATCAGGCGGCCGTCGGACGTGACACCGGCCACTTCCACCACCGCCACGTCCAGATTGCCCAGAAAGCCAAACCAGGCCAGCTGCGCCACATGCGAGAGGTGGATGTCGGTGTACTGCATCTGCCCGGCATTGATCTGCTTGCGCACCGTCGGGTCCGACTGGTAGGGCAGGCGCATGGAGATGCCGTCGGCCTTGGCCAGCGCGCCATCCAGCTCGGCGGCTGTTGAAGCACCCGTCCACAAACCGATGCGGAAATCTTCCCCGGCTGCATGCAGCCTGGCCATGCGGTCGGCCAGCGCCTGCGGCACCACCTTGGGATAGCCGGCCCCGGTAAAACCGCTCATGCCCACGCGTGCGCCGGCCGGTATCAGGGCCGCGGCCGCCTCGGCAGACATGGTTTTGGAGGAAAGAGTATGGGGTTCGAAATGAAGGCTATGCATATTGGAATAGACTGGTTGAAGCGTCCGTACCTCGCGCGCGGACTGCGGGCTATCTTAGCAGCCCCTAGCCCAAAAACTAGGGTTTACCCTGAGTTACACTCAAAACCATGTCTGAACCCGCCTTGCCTCTGATGTCCGCCCGCACGGCCGCCATCAACGCACGGACCCTGGCGGGCATTGCCCTGCTGGTGGCCGCTGTGGCCTGCTTTGCGGTGCTGGACACCACCACCAAACGCGTGACCACCGAGGTGCCGCTGCTGATGGCGGTTTGGGCGCGTTACTTGTTCCAGGCCCTGGTCACCACGGCCATGGTGCTGCCCAAAAAGGGGCTGGCGGTGCTGGAGACCAATAACCTGGGCCTGCACATCACCCGCGGCGTGCTGCTGATTGTGGTGACTGTGCTGGCCTTCTCCAGCCTCAAGGTGCTGCCGGTGGGTGAGTTCACGGCCATTGTCATGACCACGCCACTGCTGGTCACCCTGCTGGCCGCGCGCCTGCTGGGCGAGCATGTGTCGGTGTTGCGCCTGGCGCTGGTGGCTGGCGGCTTTGCCGGTACCGCCATCATCGTGCGCCCCAACGGTGACGCCATGAGCTGGTGGCTGCTGCTGCCGCTGGCGCTGGTGATCGCCAACGCGGCGTTTCAGTTGCTGACCAGCAAGATGACGCGCACCGAATCCACCATGACCACGCAGTTCTACACCAGCTGGGTGGGCACGGCGCTGGCCAGCATTCCGCTGATTTGGGCCTGGGTGCCCGTCACCGACCTGCACCTCTGGCTGGGCCTGTTGCTGATGGGTGTGGCCGGTGCGGCCGGCCACCTGCTGATGATCATGGCCTTCGGCCGCTCGCCGGCGGCCACGCTGATGCCCTATATGTACCTGCAGATCGGCTTTGCCATGCTGGGCGGCTGGATCATGTTTGACCACATCCCCGACCACCTGTCGCTGATCGGCATCGGCCTGATTGCCGCCTGCGGCACCGCCGGCGGGCTCCTCACGCTCTACGAAGCCCGCCTGAAATAGTGCCCCTCGCCGGTCGCCCTGGGGCGACCCTGCGGCAAAGCTGTCTAGCGCCGGATTGCCAACTGCTCCAGCGGCAACTCGGTGGTGGCCTTGATGCAGTTCAGCACAATGTTGGAACGCACGCTGCCCACGCCCGGTATGCGTGTCACCCGCCGCAACACCGACTCCGACAGGCTGCGCAAATC